>JBPEWW010000230.1:0-5728 GCA_052032275.1 Alteromonas sp.
TGCGACCAGCATAACCATTCAACATGGTCATTATGAAGGCAAGGTGATTTACAGTGCCCTGGGCCGGGTGCGCATGTGCCTGAAAGCGCCCTTGCGGGGGATACCCGCATGTTAACCGTAACCCGGGGCACCACGCTGGTGGAATTGCTGGTAGCCCTGGCCATCACCAGCGCCTTTTTTGCCAGTGCAGCCACCCTTACGCTGCAACAACTGGCGCGGCTGGCAACGCTTCATCATCAGCTGATGCTGGAAGAAGACATAAGACTGGTGGTCCGTGCCATTCGTACCGAGCTGCAACGCGCGGGCTATGTTGCATTACCGCTGGAGCAGCGCCTTTCCCCACCGTCTTCAGCAGCGGTTTTTGCACAATTAACCCGGGCAGAGTATCCCGGCGAGCAGGCCAACAGCTGTGTGTTGTTTGCGTATGATAAGAACAAAAATGGCATTGCTGAGCGTCATAATCCCGCAGAGCTGCTGGGCTTCCGGCTGCGGGACGGCGCGCTGGAATACCGTATGGCCGGACGCACCTGCGTGCAGAGTGGCTGGCAGGATATAACCTCTGCCACCCATATCCGCCTGCGTCAGTTTGTATTCGGTACACCGGTTGCTGCAGGCTTTGGCGCTGCTGTGCCGGTCGCAATTACCGGTGAGTCTGTGGCAAACCCGGCGCTGCGCCATACGATCACTTTTACGGTCGTCTTGCCCAACATAGTGGTACCCTAGATGCCAAGCCAGGGAATGATATTACTGGTACCGGTGTGCCTGCTGCTGGCGATCACAACAAGCGCTTTAACCAGCTTTTCGGCCGTACTCAGTATGGCTGTCGCGGCTTCTCAGCGTCAGGCCACGCACACCCAGTTACTCGATACCGGCTGGCAACAGCTGAAAATTGTCCAGCAAGCATTACGGGCGTCCCCAGACTGGCAGCAAACGCTGACCGCCCAACAGCGTAGCCTGATCCAACAGCATCAGGCGATCCCCATCCGTGGTGCCCACCTTGACCTGTTTGCCCTCGACGGCAACTTCTCTGTTAATAATGGTCAGTGGCGCAGCGCTGCCCGGCTGCGTGCCGCACTGCTGCGCTTTCCCGCATTGCTGGCGCTGCCGCCCGCGGCCCTGGTCAGCACCACATCGCTGCCCGCAGGCCTGCAACTCACCGTACTCGGTTCGCCCGTTGGCGGTGCTGAACTATGGCTAAACGTGACACCGCATTCGGCTGCCCTACTCAGGCGCTGCCAGTCTGACGGCAGCGCCCCCTGCTCACCGGCGACCGCTTCGCCACACCCCTTCCCGGTCAGTCTTCTTAATTACCTGTTCGGTATCGAACGTATTGAGTTGCTGGCAAAACAGCTAAATTTGACAGCACCGGCATCCAATTGCCGGACACTGGCGGCAATTCAGCATCAGGTTGTGGTGGTGCGCGGCGACTGCCATCTAAGTGCCGGGCAACAACTGGGCACTGCGCAGCAACCTGTGTTGTTGGTGGTAATTGACGGGCATATCAGTATGGCCAGCGGTGCGCGGGTTGTCGGGGTCGTACTCATGGTGCCAGAACGCAGCGCATTGCCCCGGGATGTCACCATGGCAGCAAATGCGCAAATCACCGGCGCCTTGATAACGATGCAGCCATTAAGCGCGCACAGTGTGCTTCGCATCAATTATGCGCCCGGGGCGTTGCAGACGCTTCAACGCCACCCTGACTTGCAGCAGGTCACACTGGTCCCAGGCAGCTGGCATGATTTCTGACCATGATAGTTAATATGCAAGAGCGACGTTGGGTATGACTACAGCCAGCATGCATAAAGCCCGGGGGATCGGGCTGCCCGAGTGCTTAATTGCCACCACCCTGTTTACGGTCACCTGTCTGGGGTTATTAAGCCTGTATCAGCACCAGGTCAGCGTGAGTGTCAGCCTGGCAACCTGGCGCGTCGCTGCACGTGCCGCAGATGAAAAAGTCACTGACATACTTATGTCTGAGGCCGGCGGTTTCGGCGCACTCATCGATGCCGATACAGGTGGCGTGGCGCCGGCTGGATCGCTTACCCATTCCCCGCTGGCACAATTCAGCGGGTTAACCCGTCACTGGCGTACCGCGCCGGTCAGCGGCATACCCTATCAGGATGTGCGTAGGTTCACCGTGCGCATGCAGTGGCAGGTACAACACCAGACCGGCTCAATAGCACGCCAGGGGGCTGTTAACAGCCGGCCACCGCTGTCGATGCCCGCCCCCCGACAATTTAACCCCTACTTGCAGTGAATAAGTGCGGCTATCAACAGCCCCAGCAGTATTCCGAGGCGTCCAGCGAGCCATTGGCATTTTTGTCCCAGGCTTTGCGGCCATCGCTAAAATAGTATAACGCACCGTCTTTTTCCTGACCGCTGCCACTTACCGGCGTGGCTTTGATTTGAAAGGATGTGGCATCTGCTGCCACTATCGACAAATCGTACCGTTTATTGGCGGCGGGTTCAGAGGCCGGCGAGTAGCTGGAAAATATCGCCGGGCTGCCTGTATCGGCGCCACTGGATGCCGCGCCACCATAACTGAAAGTACCACTGTGGTGGCGCTCCATCGCCGCGGCCAGTGCCATCAGATCGGCCTGACCGCTGCCCCGGTACCCGTCTGCAATGACCGACTGGTACGATGGATAGGCTATGGCAGTGATAATGCCAATGATTGCTATCACAATCATCAGTTCAATTAACGAGAACCCGCGCTGGGCGATGGTTGTGGGCTTGCTGTTCACTCTGATTACTCCCGCTCTGTTTCGGTTTGCCAGCTGCCACGCTGGATACGTTCGAATTTCCCGTATATGTGTTGCGCCAGACAGGCAAAACCGGAAGTACACGCCTCCTCATCGCCATTCTCATCGGTTTTAATGACCGCTGAAACACACTCAGTTCCCAGACACACCACCGGCTGAATAATTTCTTCAATCAGAATTTTCGTTTCCGGTGCAATGCCGGTTTGTTTCAGTTGCGCAAACCGGTCTTCTGCGCCAAGCTGGTTGTTATTATTCTGATCGCTGACAGCATTACCGTTGAACATGTTCACCAGGTACGCGCGACTGTTCCCGGTCGGCGGCGCACAGGCACTGGTGCTGCTTACCGCTGGCACGTAAGTGGTGAAAAACACTTTGTAGTCAATGATTAGAGGTGATGACAGCACTTTTTCACCGCCCGTGGTCAGCGTCAGGTACCAGCCATCTTTATTGGCAAACTTGGCCGCCTCAATGCCGTTCTGGGTTTCGTCCCCACTGTTAAGCAGATGCCCTGTCGAATCGTACATGGTGGCTTCTGAAACCCCGGTATTAAACGTATACAGCCCGTTTTCATCGGTAGTGAAAGCGCCTTTATCTTTGAGCATATAAAAGCGATCGGTCACGGTGGTATCCAGCGGTGACGCCCGCCAGCCACTCCCCAGCGCCACCCCGTAGTAGAGCTCATCCCCCAGTGCGACCTCAGTAACATCCGGCCCGTAAAAGAAGCGGCGGTTATGCTGAGCAGAATCGCCACCGAAGTCAGCCAGCCGGGCGCCTTTGATAAAGTCAGCCCCACTCTGACCGTTGTAAATATCAAGGCGGAACAACTGGCCGCCCAGATCGGCCACATACATATGATCGGCAAAGCCATCGTTGTCCCGGTCGATCACCGAAATCCGGCCCGGGATACTGTATTTCATGTCGCTGAGCACCAGGTCCGCATCGCTGTTACTGGCCTGCCACAGCAACTCACCACTGTCTGCATCGAACATAAATACAGCATTGCCCATACTATCGGGGGAGCGGATGGTACGGCCGTCCTGGTCGGGATCATATCCGCCGCCGACAATCATGACATTCTTAGTGGCATTGCCCATTTGTACCTTCGTCAGCGTCGGCCGCGACCAGCTCTGTGCCAGCTTCTCCAAACCGGTGCTGCCGCCCTCTATCATAAACTTCAATACAGGAGATGTTTTGCTCGAAACATCAAATACATAATAGTTTCTTCCACCGCGACGCATCCCCAGATACAGATAGGTCTTGCCATTCACTTCGCGCAATACCATGTCACCATCAAGCCCGTATATGTGGTTGAAGCTGGAATTATCCTGATAAAAATCATGCACCGTGGGCAGCAAAGATTTCGGCATGACCGCGAAGTTTTCCTCGCCGGTATTCGCATCAAAGGAATGCAGCACGCCGTGGTTGGTGGCCACAAAGATGGCCGAGTCACTGTTGCTGTAGTTCACGATCACCGGCTGGGAATGGATCGGGTCACCCATTTGATAACGTACGTCGGTGGTCTCACCATCGCCATCGATGTCTTTCACATCCACGCCCCGCGCCCATTTAAGCAGGGTTTCCCGCAATACTTCCGGATCGGTCTGGGCTTCTAACCCCATGTCCGCCACGGTGATACTAGAATTGTTTTCATGCAGACGGTTATTGGTCACCGCAATACTGCCCGGTGAATCAAACACGTACATGTTTCGGCTGGCATTCATCAGGCTGGCGGCCCCGCCTTCACGGACATCGTTGCCATCAGAAAGCACTGACCAGTAGCTGTGCGCTTCCTCGGCAAAGAAGCCGGTCACACTGTCGACGGCATTCAGGCCACGCTGATCTTTAACCACATCGCCATCCAGCTTGTATTTTTTCAGATTGCCGGGCCAGATGGTCCCTTCGGCTGGTTTGAACAGCGCAAAATACAGATCATCGCGATGGGTCAGGCGGTTAAGCTGGTTTACCGCCACACCGGGTGACACAAACGTAGCGTTAATGTCCTTGACTGAACGCAGGATGGTTTGGAATGCCTGCAATAACTGCTCGCTGTCATCCGCCTGATAAAAACCGCCGCCGCTTTGCAGCGCCAGTTGATTCAGAAAGTTATTCGCATTGGTATTCGCCGCAAAGCCGATGGTATGGGTGATGACCCTGCGATCAATCACCGAGGTATCAGATTTGCTGATGTTCTTCACCAAGTCCAGCCCACATTTTTCGCCGCCGCTGCCGGTGCAGCTTTTACTCAGCAATGCCTCGATTTCACTGACGCTGTGATTGTTATTCGCCTCGCCATCTGACAATAAAACAATATGGTTATTGGTCTGACACTGAAGATCCTGTACCGGCGAAATATAGTCAGCTCCGCTGGGAATGTACTCGTTAATACAGTCGCTGTCAGACAGGTTATCGTCGGTGCATCCCCATGGCCGCACCGGCTCACTGCCTACGTAGGAAGACCGGTGACTCACCCGGGTACTGCGCCGAACGGTGTTGGAGACATTACTGTTACCCCGTGTGCGTCCCCAGTAAACAGGCATTCCCCCATAATAACTGGTGGCTTCATAAAGCGTGTCGACGATTGGTGTGTAGCCACTGGCGTACAAATCATCCACTTTACTGATCAGATGGTCACGCACGGTGGCAGTGGCGCCCGGCGTTGCATTCCCGTTAAACTTCACCACCAGCCGTGGGGCAGAGGATGGCCGCCCCTTATAGGTATATGCCCCCCGCACACCGGAAAAATCACTCAGCACAAAGCCCATCGCATTACCTGGCTGCCAACCGGCCCGGTTGACAATTTCCTGCACGATCCCACCAACATCCGGCGTTTGATAATCCCGGTTCCGGTAAAAGGCGGGCATCGACCAGACCACACCGGAGGTTTTCGGCAAATCTCTTACGCTGTACCGCTGATGGGGATAGAAGTCATCAATATTGTCCTGCGCCACGCCTTGGATCCGGGTACT
>JBPEWW010000231.1:0-3026 GCA_052032275.1 Alteromonas sp.
GGTACATTGTTACTGGCCCATGAAGGTATCAACGGTACCGTATCCGGACCGCGTGAAGGCGTTGATGCGCTGTTAGCGTATCTGAACAGCGACGAGCGGATAAATCCTATTTCCTGTAAAGAGTCACTCCATGAAGAGTAACCGTTTTACCGCACTAAGGTAAAGCTCAAAAAAGAGATTGTTACCATGGGGGTAGAGGGCATTGACCCGCGTCATACTGTCGGCACCTATGTGAAACCGAAAGACTGGAATGCACTAATCAGCGATCCCGATGTGTTGGTGATAGATACCCGCAACGGCTATGAAATTGACATCGGTACCTTTAAGAATGCGGTCGATCCTAAAACCGACACCTTCCGGGAGTTTCCAGACTATGTCGAACGGGAAATGGACCCGGACAGGCACAAAAAGGTCGCCATGTTTTGTACCGGCGGCATTCGGTGTGAAAAATCGACGGCGTATCTGAAAGAGCAGGGTTTTAACGAGGTCTATCATCTGGAAGGGGGCATACTTCAATACCTGCAGGACGTCCCTAAAGAGGAGTCTTTGTGGGAAGGCGATTGTTTCGTGTTTGATAACCGGGTGGCGGTGGATCATGATCTGCAAAAGAGCCGCTATGATCAGTGCTATGCCTGTCGCCTGCCGATCACCGAAGAGGATAAGCAGAGCGAACACTATGAGTCTGGTGTAAGTTGTCCGCATTGCTACGGTACCCATACAGAAGAACAACTTGCCCGCTTCCGCGAGCGCGAGAAGCAAGTCAACTTAGCGAAAGCCCGCAAACAGGAACACGTGGGCACTGAGGCCCGGGAAGTGATGGAACAAAAGCGGCTGGCGAAGGCACACGCGCAGCGTGAACGCGCATTAAAAGCCCACAAAAATCAAGCGTAGACAGCGCTCTGCAGGGGCGTTACACTGGTTTTCCATAGAAGTAGTAATTAAGGGAAAAGGTAAGTGAACGCCCAGCTTTCAGAAGACAAGATTGCAGAGATCAGAAGCGACTTCAGCTTTTTTGACAGAGATGGTAACGGTCAGATCGATCTGCCCGAATTTGTTGAGTTACTGACTGTATTATCGCCAAAAACCAAGGCCAGTCATGTAGAAGAAGGCTTCAGGCTGATTGACAGTAACAACGATGGATATATCGACTTCGACGAGTTTCTGGACTGGTGGCAAGACTGCTGGTGGGAGTACTAAAACTTTCACTGTGTAGCCGGTGAGGGTGGTGTGACCTGGATAGGTAACCACCCTGACGGCTTTATTGTCCTTCGGAACTGTTGTCCTGCTTTTTCCTTTTCAACGGTGCAAAGCCGGTTTCTTCCCCTTGCATAGGATCCACCCGCTTTTTCTTTTTATCCGTAGCAGGCTGCGCCCCTTTACCGGTTGCTTTGGCTACCGCCTTGTTGCCAGGCGAGGTTTTCTTGCGCGTGGTTTTGCCGCTGAAACTGGCCGGTAGATCCGGGTGAGCCTCTGCCGCGATGGGATACTGCACATGGTCGCGAATAGCCACGAAGCTTTGCCAGTCACGGGGTCCTACAAACGACAGTGCCGTGCCTTTTTCACCTGCACGGCCGGTCCGGCCAATCCGATGGATGTATTCATCCGCTTGTTTAGGTAAGTCGAAGTTAACAACCAGCCCGACTTTACGCAGATCCAGCCCCCGGGAGGCCACATCTGTAGTTACCAGAATACTGTGGCGTCCACGGCTAAACTCGCTCATGATGTTAGCCCGCTGGTTCTGCGGTAAATCACCGCGCAAGGCAATGGCTTCCATTTGTTGCTCATTGAGCAGGCTCGTCAGACGATCGGTGTCTTCCCGGGTCGCCGTGAACACCACAGCCTGGTTAAACGCGTGTTGTTGCAGACAATGTGTCAGTAAGCTGTCTTTATGATTTACATTGTCGGCAAAATAGCAGTGTTGCTGAATATCCTGGTGCTGAGCGGTCGATTCACCTACTGAAATACGTACCGGGGCACGCAAAAAATCTCCTGACAGGTGCTTCAGTTCGATATTATCCAGCGTGGCGGAAAACAGCATGGTCTGACGCTTACGGTGGTCAGCATAGCGGTTAATAAGCGACAACTGTGGTGCAAAGCCCAGATCAAGCATGCGGTCAGCTTCATCATAAATAAGCATTTCCAAACCATTTAAGAAAAATGATTTGTCGGTGAGATGATCAGCGATCCGCCCTGCAGTCCCGACCACAATATGCGGCGTACGGCGAAGTGCCTTTACCTGGTCGTTATAATTTTCACCGCCAACGATCAGTGCACACTGCAGCGACTGATTGGTACACAACTGTTTGGCTTCAATAAACACCTGCTTAGCCAGTTCGCGGGTAGGGGCCAGAATCAGCACCCGTGGATCCTGCCTGCTAAGCGGTTTAGAAGTGATTAACCGGTGAATAGCCGGTACCAGAAAAGCAAATGTCTTGCCCGAGCCGGTTTTTGAAGACGCAATGATGTCTTTACCCTGCAGCGCTGGCAGCATAGTTCGTTGCTGAATTTCTGTCAGCTCAACGATACCTTTGTCGGTCAGGCGGGAAATGATTTTATGGTGTACGGGGAGTTCGCTTACTTGCAATGGCTGGCCTCATTAGAATATACCCTGCCATTATCTCTGAAAGGTGAAGTAAGTGAAAGGCTGATGCGTAAACAAAGCAGGCGGCCTATGGCCGCCTGTGTGTTATTTGCGATATTGTGAATGCGAACGCGGCAGCGCTCAGCTGCAGCCGCAGCGTAAATAGCTCAGCAAAAGCGTTAATCGAGCTGCATTTCAGGCACGTCACCGTCCACAATTAACTTTCCGGCAGTCTTGTCGCGGATTTCTGCTACGCTGACACCCGGCGCCCGCTCCAGTAAATGGAATGCACCGTCTTTTACTTCCAGCACTGCAAGATCGGTAATAATGCTGGTAATGCAGTTTACGCCTGTCAGGGGTAACGTGCACTCCTGCAGAAGCTTTGAATTACCGCGTTTGTCTGCGTGGGTCATGGTAACGATGATATTTTTAGCACCCGCCACCA
>JBPEWW010000232.1:0-5647 GCA_052032275.1 Alteromonas sp.
CAATATAGTCTTTCAGGGTTTGTCGGCCCTGGCCATCCGTAAATTGAGACAAGACCTGAAACGGTTTGTTGAACAATACGATACAGGGAGATGCCATGGTGTTTACCTGATTACTGCAAAGTGTGGCCAAGTATAACAAGGTTACGGACGGGGTGCTTGCTACAAACGGCGTGGAACTGCGCAGATTTTGGCTAATCATGGCGCAAACGTAAAGTGATCTCTCCACCTGTGGCAATGGTATGACTTGTAACTGCTCTAATCGACCCTATACTATTGTGCGCGACGCGTTTGTGTGTGCGCCATCTGGCGGGTGTTTGTCTGTCTTTGCCCTGCAACAAAAAGGGCATTGAGACAAGGTACGCCTGACCTTTTTACCATGCACATATCCGGCAACCCGGCTTAACAACGGGTACCCCGGCCCGCAGGCGTAGTTATTGGATAACGCGCGAATGGACTTAATTCAGGTAGTCTGCTACCGACAACATTGAGGTATATAATGACCAAAGCCAAGTCGAAAATCATCTACACCAAAACTGACGAAGCGCCCATGCTGGCGACATACTCGTTTCTTCCGATTATCAAAACCTTCGCTGGTGCCGCTGACATCGACGTAGAACTCAGTGATATCTCATTGGCCGGCCGTATACTGGCAAATTTTCCCGACTTCCTGAAAGATGACCAAAAAGTAGCGGATGCCCTGACCGAACTGGGTGACTACACGCAAAATCCAAATGCGAACATTATTAAATTACCCAATATCAGTGCGTCGATTCCGCAATTACGCGCTGCGATTAAAGAGCTGAATGCCGCCGGTTACGATGTGCCCGCGTTCCCTGAAGATCCACAAACCGACGAAGAGAAAGATATCCGTGAACGCTACGGCAAGATTCTTGGTAGTGCGGTAAACCCGGTACTGCGTGAAGGCAACTCGGATCGTCGCGCACCTATTGCGGTTAAAAACTATGTGCGCAAGCATCCTCACAGCATGGGGGAGTGGAGCCAGGCATCACGTTCACACGTAGCGCACATGCGTGGCGGTGACTTCTTCTCCAGTGAAAAGTCCACTACCGTGCCTAACGATACAGCGGTTAGCATTGAATTCACCGGTAAAGATGGCAGCAAGAAAACACTGAAACCCAAAGTCAGTCTGTTAGCGGGCGAAGTCATCGACGGCATGTTTATGAGCAAGAAGGCGTTGTGTCAGTTCTTCGAAGAGCAAATCGAAGATGCGAAAAACACCGGCACCTTGTTCTCACTGCACGTGAAAGCCACCATGATGAAGGTATCGCACCCCATCGTGTTTGGCCACTGTGTTAAAGTTTTCTATAAGCAGTTGTTCGATAAACACGGCAAACTGTTTGAAGAGCTGGGTGTAAATCCGAACAATGGGCTGGGCAGCGTATACGATAAGATTGCGTCGCTGCCTGAGTCGCAACGCTCTGAAATTCAGCGAGACATCAATGCGTGCTACGCAGATCGTCCGCCTATTGCAATGGTTAATTCTGATAAAGGTATTTCCAACCTGCATGTACCCAGTGATGTGATTGTTGATGCGTCCATGCCAGCAATGATCCGCAATTCAGGGCAAATGTGGGGACCGGATGGCAAGCCCCATGATACCAAAGCGGTTATTCCGGAAAGCACCTACGCCACCATTTATCAGGAAGCCATTAACTTCTGTAAAACGCACGGCGCCTTTGACCCAACCACCATGGGTACCGTGCCGAACGTGGGCCTGATGGCGCAAAAAGCGGAAGAGTATGGCTCACATGACAAGACGTTTGAGATGGAAGCCGACGGCACCGTCCAAATTGTTGATCAGGACGGCACTGTACTGATTGAACATGCAGTGGAAGAAGGTGATATCTGGCGCATGTGTCAGACCAAAGACGCGCCCATTCAGGACTGGGTGAAACTGGCTGTTACCCGTGCCCGCCAGTCGGGTATGCCAGCCATTTTCTGGCTTGATGACGAACGTGCCCATGATCGTCAGCTTATTGAAAAAGTGACCAAATATCTGAAAGACCATGATACCAATGGCCTGGATATTGAAATCATGTCGCCGGTACGCGCAATCCGCTACAGCATGGAGCGGGCCATTCGTGGACTGGACACCATCTCTGTGACCGGTAACGTACTGCGTGATTACCTGACAGATCTGTTCCCCATTCTGGAGCTGGGTACCAGTGCGAAAATGCTGTCAATCGTGCCTCTGATGGCTGGTGGCGGCCTGTATGAAACCGGTGCCGGAGGCTCTGCGCCTAAACATGTTCAGCAATTTGTTGAAGAAGGTCACCTGCGTTGGGATTCACTGGGTGAGTTCCTGGCGCTGGCCGTATCGCTGGAAGATGCAGCATTAAAACACGATAACCCGCGTGCGCGGATCATCGGACAGGCGCTGGACCGGGCCACGGAAACCCTGCTGAACAACGGTAAATCGCCGCAGCGTAAAGCCGGGCAGCTGGATAACCGGGGTAGTCACGTTTACCTGGCGATGTACTGGGCGCAGGAAGTGGTTGAGCAGACTGAAGACAGCGAGCTGGCTGAGTTGTTCAAGCCCATGTACGAGCAGCTGTCAGAGAACATCGACACCATTATGGCCGAAATCGATGCCACACAGGGTAAGCCGCAGGATATTGGCGGTTACTACTACCCTGATACTGAGAAACTGGCGAAGGCAATGTCGCCCAGCGCCACCCTGCACAAGGTGCTGAGCGCCTGATACTAACGTGTGGAATAATAAAAAAGCCCGGCACTGCCGGGCTTTTTTTGTTTGTCTTGCTATGAGCGACGTTCTTATCCGCATAAAAAAGGCCCACTACTGAGCGTAATACAGTAATAGACCCTTTTGTTGACTCAATAACAGGCTATCGAATTAACGTTCTGGCTCTTCTACAAAACCGATATTTTCCGCGTGTAGCCCTTTGGGGCCTTGTTGGACGTCAAATGTGACCTCCTGACCTGCTTTTAATGACCGGTAACCTTCCATCTGGATTGTAGAGTAGTGCGCGAAAATGTCTTCGCCACCATCTTCAGGAACGATAAATCCGAAACCCTTTGCGTTGTTAAACCATTTAACTTTGCCAACCGCCATACTTCGACTTCCTCTTAATCCTTGAACTCACACTTGTATGCCCCCACAATACGATTAGGGCACAATGGTATGTGCGTCACTTCACATAACCATAATCAAACTGTAGATATTTTAACCACCTTATGTCAAGGCCATTTGCGTAATTTCTTTAAATTGTAAAAATTCCGCGACATTGCTGCTGAAGGCACTATCATTAAATTATGAGTAAAGACAACGCAATCGGTATAGAGAAGGAAAAACAAAAAGACGCGGTTCGCAAGAAGGTGCAACCGCCCCCGATGTACAAAGTATTACTGAATAATGACGACTACACGCCAATGGATTTCGTGGTCGAAGTACTCATGCATTTTTTTAATTTGGATGCTGAGAAGGCCAATCAAGTCATGCTCACCGTACATTACCATGGTAAAGCGGTTTGTGGCATTTTCACTGCAGAGGTTGCAGAGACAAAAGTGATGCAGGTCAATCAGTACGCACGTAAGCATCACCATCCGCTTATGTGCACCATGGAGCAGGCGTAAGTCAACCAGTAGAGGGCGAGCGATATGTTGAACAAAGAATTAGAGCAAACATTGAATGAGGCGTTTGTGTTTGCCCGTGAGCACCGCCATGAATTTATGACAGTAGAGCACCTGCTCCTGGCATTATTGGATAACTCCGCTGCCCGGGACGCGCTGAAAGCGTGTGGCGCAAACATTGATGCGATCAAAAACGAGCTTATTGAGTTCGTGAAAGACACCACCCCACTGATACTGGAAGATCAGGCGAACGAGCGTGAGACGCAACCCACTTTAGGCTTTCAGCGGGTATTGCAACGGGCGGTTTTTCATGTGCAGTCATCAGGCAAAGACGAAGTCACCGGTGCCAATGTGCTGGTGGCGATCTTTTCTGAGCAGGAATCCCAGGCCGTTTACATTCTTAAAAAGGCAGATGTGACGCGTCTGGACGTGGTGAATTACATCAGCCATGGCGTCAGTAAAGTGGATGACGAAGAGTCTGCAGCTCCCGAGGTCAATGAAGACAATGCCGATGGAGAGGACAGCAGCTCGGCGTTAAGCAAGTATGCCACAGATCTAAACAAGCAAGCCCAGGATGGCAAAATCGACCCGCTGATTGGCCGGGATTCAGAATTGGAACGCACCATTCAGATCCTGTGCCGTCGTCGTAAAAACAACCCACTGTTAGTGGGAGAGGCCGGGGTGGGTAAAACGGCCATTGCGGAAGGGCTGGCCTACCGGATTGTGAAAAACGATGTTCCTGACGTGATAGCCGACAGTACGGTGTATTCGCTGGATTTGGGCGGGCTGTTGGCCGGTACCAAATACCGGGGTGACTTCGAAAAACGCCTGAAAGCCATTTTACGTGAGCTGGGTAAAGACAAAGACGCCATTCTGTTTATTGATGAAATTCACACTATCATTGGCGCGGGCGCGGCATCCGGCGGCGTAATGGATGCGTCAAACCTGCTGAAACCGAAGCTGAGCAGTGGCGAGCTTCGGTGCATCGGTTCCACCACGTATCAGGAATACCAAGGCATATTCGAAAAAGACCGCGCGCTAGCGCGCCGTTTCCAGAAAGTCGATATTGTAGAGCCCAGTGTCAGTGACACCACGAAAATTCTTCAGGGTCTGAAATCGCGCTATGAAGAGCATCACAGCGTGCGGTTTACCCAAAAGGCATTGCAGGCGGCAGCAGAGCTGTCTGCGAAATACATTAATGAGCGTCACCTGCCGGATAAAGCCATTGATGTGATGGACGAAGCGGGCGCCAGTCAGCGTCTGCTGCCGCAATCAAAACGTAAGAAAACCATCAATGTGACTGATATCGAGCACATTATTGCAAAGATGGCCCGTATTCCGGAAAAATCGGTCTCGGCCTCAGACAAAGAAGTGCTGAAAAATCTGTCACGCAACCTGAAGATGGTGGTGTTTGGGCAGGACGATGCCATTGAGAATCTGACCGATTCAATTCATCTGTCACGTTCCGGCCTGGGTGCGGAAGAGAAGCCCATTGGCAGCTTCCTGTTTGCCGGCCCGACCGGCGTGGGTAAAACAGAGGTCACGCAGCAGCTGGCAAAAATCATGGGCGTGGAGCTGGTACGTTTTGACATGTCGGAGTACATGGAAAGGCATGCGGTCAGCCGGCTGATTGGCGCGCCTCCGGGCTACGTGGGCTTCGATCAGGGGGGCTTATTAACCGATGCGGTAATTAAAAACCCGTACTCGGTGGTGCTGCTGGATGAAATTGAAAAAGCCCACAGCGATATTTACAACATCTTGCTGCAGGTTATGGACCACGGCACCCTGACTGACAATAACGGTCGCAAAGTTGATTTTCGCAACGTAGTGCTGGTCATGACGACCAACGCGGGCGTACAGGAAACCGTGCGGAAATCTATCGGCTTTAAACAGCAGGATCACAGTCACGATGCGCTGAGTGAGATCAATAAGGTCTTTTCACCGGAATTCCGTAACCGGCTGGATGGCATCATCTGGTTTAATCATCTGGACTCAGAGATTATTCTGCAGGTGGTGGACAAGTTCATTATTGAGC
>JBPEWW010000233.1:0-2548 GCA_052032275.1 Alteromonas sp.
GAAACCCTGTATCTGATCTATCGCAAAAACCGCCAGTTACCGGCCCGCTTTGATGCTGTCATGACGCTGCTGGCTGAGCACCTTGCCGATGACGGACATCATCGCACAGCCACCGCGGTTACCTAGTGGACGCTGTCTGACACCAGCGTCACCATCACAACACCGGCCAGGATCAACCCGATACCCACGATGGCGGGCAGGTCAAGCTTCTGGCCGAACATTGCCCAGCCTATCAGGGCAATAAGCACGATACCGGTGCCGGCCCAGACCGCGTAACTGATGCCGACAGGAATGACCTTGATGGCCTGGGCCAGGCAGTAAAAGGCCACACTGTAGCCCGCTATCACCCACAAACTTGGCCAAAACCTGGTCATGCCATCACTCAGTTTAAGTGCTGAGGTGGCCGCCACTTCCGCGACAATGGCCACAGCCAGATAGATCCAGTACACCATACAATTGTCCTCCTGCCGAAAATTCGCGATGCCCGCTGCAGATCAATGTAACTTAAGTCGCGGACTTAGCGCACTGCTTAATTTACGCACCATGATATTCAGCACCCCGCGCAACTTTCCGTGTACGGCTAACTGATGCATATTGTACAGCGACACATACACCAGCCGTGCCAGCCGGCCCTCGATGAACATGCTGGAGTTTGCCAGCGAGCCCATCAGGCTGCCTACCGTGCTGTATTTGCTTAAATGGACCAGCGATCCGTAGTCCTTGTAGCGAAAGTCAATGAGCGGCTTGCCGTCTGCCTGGCGGATCAGGTTGCTGGCGGCGACCGACGCCATCTGATGGGCAGACTGCGCCCGTGGGGGCACCCACTGGCCATTAGCCTGTTTAATGCCACAGCAGTCACCAATTACAACGATATTCTCGTAAGTGGTACTTTGCAGTGTGGGTGTCACCAGAATCTGATTGCCGCGGTTGGTCTCGAAGATGTCCATGGCGGTCAGAAAATCCGGTGCTTTAACCCCCGCCGCCCAGACCATCAGATCGGCATCAATTCGGGTACCGGCTTTGGTGGTAAAGCCCTCAGCATCGGCCTGCGCTACCATCGTGCCTTCCAACACCTCAATCCCCAGCTTAAGCAGCGCCCGTCTGGCCGAGTCGGCAATGCGTTCGGGTAAGGCAGGCAGGATCCGGTCACCGGCCTCAATAATGGACACCTTCAGGCGTTCGGCCGACATGGCGGGCATGCCATAGGTTTTCGCCAGATTGGCAATGTGGTGGAGCTGGGCGGCCAGCTCGGTGCCGGTGGCACCGCCCCCGACAATCGCCACATGCAGTGAAGTCTTATCGGTACTCCCCTGATTGATCCGCAGCAACTGATTTAGCAGCGCACGATGGAATTTCTCAGCGCCCTGTAAGGTATCCAGTGAGTAACAGTACTCAGCCACACCGGGGGTACCAAAGTCATTGCAGACGCTGCCGATGGCCAGCACCAGCTCGTCGTACTGTAGCGTGCGTGGCGGTAGGATCTCCACGTCATCTTCGTCGCGCAGGGCCGCCAGCTCGATGGTGCGTGCGTCAGGGTCAATCCCGGTCAGGGTGCCCGGCATAAACTGATAATGATGGCGGGCCGCATGCATGGCGTAATCCACGCCATCTGACTGCTTATCAATGACGCCGGCCGCCACTTCATGCAGCAATGGCTTCCAGATATGGATACGGTTTTTATCCACCAGCGTAATATCCGCGTCACCGCGCTTTCCCAGCGTGCGGCTCAGCCGGGTAACCAGCTCTAACCCACCGGCACCTCCGCCCACGACGATAATTTTTTTCATGCGTCATTCCATTTGCCAATTAGTACAGGTAACGCATCGCCAGGGTAGCTGGCCATTCCCGCGGGCTGGCAGACGGCGAGGTAAAGCAAGCCATCACGATGGCTTACCTGTCGTAACTGGCAGGGACGTCAGTCAGGGGGAGTGCCCCCTGACATACCTGACTAGATTACCACCGATATTCCAGGCTTACCATGCCGTGACGGGGCAGGCCGGGGAAATACCGATCACCGCTGAAACCGGAAAAATCGGCCCGCTCTGCGTACGCTTCATCGGTAAGGTTGAGCACTCTGATATAGGCTGTCAGGTCGTCGGTCAGTGCGGCGCTTGCGCGGACATGCAGTAAATCATGCCCGGCGTAGCTATGCTGGTTTTCCGGGTCCGTATAGTAGTCATCCACATGTTGCCATTCCAGCACTACCCGGGTCGCCGGTAGCGGATTCCAGCCAAGCCGCGCATTGACTAGGTTGCGCGGCGCGGTATCAATCTCGTTGCCGCTAATATTCACGCCACCTGAGATCTGATCGTGCGCATAGGTATGCCGCGCATGACTGGCCGCCAGCGCCAGGTCCCACTGCGCAGAAAGCGTGTAGTCCAGCTCTACTTCGATACCCCGGTGCCGGCTCTCACCATCGCTGACATTGAAAAAGTCACTGTCTCTGAAAATGACGTTGTCTTTGTACATCTGATAGACCGACACAGCGTACGAGAGCTCCGGCGTCCGGCCTTTAATCCCGAATTCCGCGTTAGTGGCCGTTTCACTG
>JBPEWW010000234.1:0-3121 GCA_052032275.1 Alteromonas sp.
TGCTTAGCTGGCTGAACGACAGGTATTAAGAGTTCATGGAGACAACGCACCGAAGCGTCGTTGATGCACAGGAAACGTTTACACAGGCGCGTGAGCAGGCGTTGATTGCAGCGGCACAGGCGGGTGATAAACAGGCGTACCGGCAATTATATGATCGCCATGTTGGGCGGGTACATGCCCTGAGCTACCGACTGACTGCCGATCGGGCACTGGCCGAAGATGCCACCCAGGAAGTGTTTATTCAGTTGTGGCGTAAATTAGACAACTACAATGCGAAAAGTAAATTTTCCACCTGGCTACACAGTGTGACCGCGAATATTACCGTGAGTTACATGCGTAAGCAGCGTGGCTGGGTTCAGCGAATGTTTAATATAGAAGGCAGTGCTGCCGAACACCATACTGCCGAAGGGTCGGCAGGCGAAGTCGACCTGGAAGCGTACATCGCACGGCTGCCCGAACGGGCTCGCATGGTGTTTGTGCTGCATGCAATCGAAGGTTACCGGCATGAAGAGATAGCGAGCATGCTGAATATGGCAGTGGGGTCGAGCAAGGCACAGTTTCACCGTGCCAAACACCTGCTGAAAGAATGGATGGGGTATACCGATGAGTAAATTCGACCAGCAGCTGGATAGGCAGCTGCAGGATCTGGCCAGGGAAAAGGCTCCAGAGCGAGACTTATGGCGGGGTATTGAGCTCGGGATAGAGCAGCAGGACAACGCTACGCCGGCCAGCAATCACGCCCGTCGGGGTGTTGCAATCGCAGCCAGTGTTGCGTTGCTGGCCAGCGTTAGCTGGTATGGCACTCAGCAGCTGCCCACACCCGCTGCCGAGCACCCCACCGGACAGGCGCTGGTGAAGGCACTGAGCACCCAGCACGAACAGCAGAAGCAGGCGTTGCTGGTACAGTACACCGACGCGCCGGCGATGACGGAGAACTGGCAGACGCAGCTTGCGGAATTAGACGAGGCGGCCAGCGCCATTAAGGCGGCGCTTAAACAGGATCCCAATAACGGGGCTTTGCTGCGCATGTTGCAGCAGGTCTACCAGCAACAAATTACCCTGATAGAACGGGTACATGCGCCACAATGGCAACAAATTTAACTTCAATAGGTGAGTAACAACATGACATCAGTAATTCAAGCAATGGCCGTTCCGTGCCGGACCCTGTTGAGCATTGGTTTGCTGGCACTGAGCAGTGCCGCAATGGCCGGAGAAAAAGTCGATAAAACCCTGCCAACCGGTGATGCGCCGTTTGTGGAAATTGAGCACATTAATGGTACAGCGGAGATCATCGGCTGGGACAAGGCGGAAGTCAGGGTTACCGGCGAGCTGGGCGATCAGACCGAAGAGTTTATTTTCGAGAAAAATGGCAATGCAGTGGAAGTCAAAGTGGAAACCCGCCGACGCAATCGCGACTGGCGTGACTGGAGTAGCCATGACGGCGATGATCTGACCATTTATGTGCCCCATGGCGCCCAGGTAACCTACGAGACCATCAACGCAGATGTGGTGCTCAAAGACCTGACCCACTCGGTGCGCACAGATGTAGTGAATGGCGACATCAGCGCCCGATCGTTGTCTGGCAGAGTCAAACTGGAAGCAGTTAATGGTGATATTACCCTGCGCGATGTGGCTGGCGACATTCATGTAGAAACGGTCAATGGTGATATCAGTGGCAACCACAGCGGTGACAGTGATGCGCGCTTTGAATCTGTCAATGGCGATATTGACGTAACCACCAGCAGCCCTGACGTTGGCGTGGAGACGGTGAATGGCGATATCGAACTGAATATGCAGGCAGTGTCAGATCTGCGAATAGAGACCGTCAATGGCAGGGTCGATGCCAGCCTGACCCTCAACAGTAATGGGGATGTCCGCGCGTCATCGGTAGGCGGCAGTCTGAACCTGGCCTTTCAGCCCGGCGTCTCGGCGCGCTTTAATATCGAAGCCCACGCCGGCGGGACGATCAGCAATGACCTGACGTCTGACAAAATGCAGAAAGCGAAATACGGTCCAAGTCGCTGGCTGAAATTCGCCAGCCAGGGGGGTGACGCCAGCGTGGATATCTCCACCGTGAGCGGCCGGGTTAAACTGACCACCAATCGCCAGTAACCTCCCCTGGAACCGGTGTGCCAAAGCCTGCTAACAGCAGGCTTTGGCGTCCTCCTGCTGATTCCCTACATACTTGTAATGTTCACCGTTAATCTTCCTTTTCCTTCATACAGTATAAACTGGCATGAATCTGGCTTTATTACTCATAACGATGAATAAAGCAGAACCAGCGCTGCCCATACCGGGTAGGCCAAGGGTCGTTATGCAGCAGGGGCAAACTCTTGTTACCCACGTCTACACAGGCTGGTCCGTGCACAGCTGCTGTGCACGGGTTGCATGTCTACAGCCCGCCACGAGACGACCTTAACGCAACTGGTGAAGTACCACCGGAAGGAGAAAGCGATGAATACAGGGTCGAAATTATTCCACAGGTTATTGTCACGTCTCGCGCTGACAGGCGTTGCAGCAGGGCTGCTGGCCGGCTGTGAAATGGGCGGCGCGCATTCTATTGAAGGCACCTGGGTGGTAACTGACAGCGCCCGTACCGCCAATACCCGCGCCAGTCATGACGATGTTACGCAGTGGCTCGGTAAAACCTTCAGTTATCAGACGGATCGTGCGCAACTGGCGCACAACGGCTGTCTGCTGCCTGAATATACCGAAGAAACCCTCGATGAGGACAGTGTAGAACAAAAGTACCAGGTAGATTTGCGTCATCTGGACTTTCACGCCGGCCCGGTTACTCAGGTCAGGGTGACCTGCGAGTCCGACGCCAGTGTACCCGGGCAAACGCTGTTGTATCAGAATAACCAGGCGGCGTATGTGGCATGGAATGGCGTGCTGTTACGCCTGGAGAAAAGCAAACCTCTGCAGTCTGTGCCGGAAGCACTGCCCAGCGACGTGCGCGGCGCCATCTAACCTGCCTGCTTAGCGGCTTCTCAGTCTGCCCCGGCCCGGTGGTGAGCCGGGTCGGGGTGGCATCACCCCGTCCTCTTTCCTGCTGCACCAGCCACACATTTTTTTGCGCGCATACTGCAATTCCGGCGCAAATAGCGCATAATATCTGGCC
>JBPEWW010000235.1:0-3966 GCA_052032275.1 Alteromonas sp.
GGTGCAACAGGAGCGAAACGATGTTTGAATTCGCCTGGTGGTGGGTATGGCTGGCGCTCCCCCTGCCCGTGTTTGCCTGGCTGTTACCCGCCAGGACCTATGCGCAAAATGCCGCCCTGAAAGTGCCCGCACTGCGCCCCGGCCATTCGCCTGCGCAGCATAAAAGCGGCGTCAGTCGCTGGCGCGTGGCGCTGGCGGCACTGGTATGGCTGTGTTTACTGGCTGCCGCAGCCCGTCCCCAGTGGCTGGGAGAGCCCGTGAGTATCCCCGACCAGGGGCGAGAGATGATGCTGGCCGTCGATCTTTCCGGCAGCATGAAAATCGATGACATGCAGGTAAAGGGGCGCCAGGTAAACCGCCTGACCATGACCAAATCCGTGCTGGACGACTTTATCAAACGACGGGTGGGCGATCGCCTGGGCTTGATCCTGTTTGCCGACACCGCCTATGTTCAGGCACCGCTGACCTACGACCGCGAAACCGTCGCCACGCTGCTCAATGAATCGGTGATCGGCCTGGTGGGTGAGCAAACTGCTATCGGGGATGCCATTGGCCTGGCCGTAAAACGGTTCGACGAAAAAGACGAGTCTAATAAGGTTCTGATCCTGCTCACTGACGGTCAAAATACGGCCGGTAACATTTCTCCCGAGCAGGCTTTGGAGCTTGCCGTTAATAAAGGCGTCACCATTTACACCATAGGGGTGGGCGCTGATCGCATGCTCATTCAAAGCTTTTTTGGCAGCCGCCAGGTCAATCCTTCGCAGGAGCTGGATGAGCGGATGCTCACTGAACTCGCCAAACAGACCGGCGGGCAGTATTTCCGCGCCCGGGATGCCCAGGAGCTGGAGGCTATTTACCAGACGCTGGACACCCTGGAGCCCATTGAAGGGGAAAGCCGTAAAATGCGTCCGCTCACTGCACTGTTTTACTACCCACTGATGCTGGGACTGCTCCTGTCGGTACTGCCGTTGCTGGGGTATTTATTGCGGGCGGCCTGGCGTAACCTGGCCGGTGGCCGTCGACAGCAACGGGAGGGACACTAATGGATTTGCCGATTGCCCAGTTTCATTTTCTCCGCCCGGAGTGGTTGCTGGCACTGCTGCCCTTGCTGGCGCTGCTGCTGGCGGTGCGGCAGCTTCGCCACAGGCAGTCTGGCTGGCAGCATGTGGTCGCCCATCACCTGTATCAACATATGGTCGCCGGCAAAGCGAGCCGGGGTCACCGGCCCCCGTTCTGGCTGCTGGCCACTGGCTGGCTGCTGGCCGCCGTGGCCCTGGCCGGGCCGACGTGGGAGCGCCTTCCGCAGCCCGTTTATCAGTTAAATACCGGCCACGTGGTAGTCATCGATATGTCACTTTCCATGCGCGCTACCGATGTCTCGCCTGATCGCCTTACCCGCGCGAAATACAAAGCCATTGACCTGATAAATCACATTGGCGAGGGGGAAATGGGTCTGGTGGCCTACGCTGGCGATGCCTTTGTCATAAGCCCGCTTACCAGTGATGCCAGTAACCTAACCACCCTGCTGCCCAGCCTGAGCCCGGAAATTATGCCGGTAGCCGGATCAGATCCCTTACTGGGGGTCCAGACCGCCGCTGACTTACTGGAGCAGGCCGGCTACACGCAGGGCAGTATCTACTGGATCACCGACGGGATTGAGCGGCAACAGCACAGCGAATTACAATCGTATGTCCGCAAATTACCCTATACCGTCAGTACCCTGGGGGTGGGTACCCGTGAGGGTGCACCGGTTCGCCAGCTTGATGGCGAGTTACTTAAACAAACCAGTGGAGCCATCGTCATTCCTAAAATGGACAGTGGCCTCTTAAAGAGTATCAGTCAGGCCAGTGGCGGGCGCTTTACGACCCTAAGGGCAGACGACGGCGACATTAAATATCTGGCCGAACTGACGCTCAGTCAACGCCAGTCTGGCAGTGATCCCGGCGACGAACGGCGAGCCGGCGACCAGTGGCAGGAACTGGGCCCGTACGTGCTGTTGTTACTAATACCGCTGGCCGCTTACAGCTTCCGGCGCGGGATAATCCTGTGCCTGTGGCTCCCCCTGATGCTGCCACTGTCCCCCCCGGCACAGGCCCAGGCGGCCTCAGCAGACCCGGTGCCTGGCTGGCAGCGCCCGTTTCTGAACGACGACCAGCAGGCCGCGGCCGCCTATGATGCCCGGCAGTTCGAACAGGCTGCCAGTCAGTTTGACAGTCTTGCGTGGCGCGGTGCGGCGCATTACAAAGCAGGTAACTATGCGGCCGCCGCGGCAGCTTACAGTCAGCTTAACACCCCGCAGGCTACCTACAACCAGGCCAACGCACTTGCCAGGATGGGGGAACTGGACGCGGCAATTGCCAAATACGAGCAGGTGCTCAAGGCCAACCCTGAGCACGAGGATGCCGCGGCCAATAAAGCGCTGCTGGAGTCACTCAAAGCGCAACAACAACAGCAACAACAAAACGAACAATCGTCAGACAGTGCCTCACCGGACAGCCAACAAGGTGACAGTGGCGACGCGTCTGACAGTAACACTGACAATGGCGAGCAGTCTGGGCAGGAGTCCGGTGAAGGTCAGCGCCAACCCCAGCAGGGCGATGCGCAGGGCTCAGAATCTGGCAACAATGATAGCGGCGCCGGTGCTGAGACACCGCCGCGCGCAGAGGATAGCGAGCGCCCGTCTGGCGAAGATGAGCGAGCCGCGCAGGCCAGCGAGCCCGCCGAGGCAGAGCATGCAGACCCGCAAAGCCAGGCACCGTTTGAAGAGACGCAGTCACCACAGGGTGAGGACAACGCCAGCAGCAGTGCGGCCGTCGCGTCAGAAATGACGGATGAACAAAAGGAAGCCCAGCAGCGACTGGACAATCTGTTACGCCGGGTACCGGATGATCCGGCCTATTTGTTAAAGCGCAAAATGCAGTTAGAGGCTCAACAGCGTCGCCGTCAGCGCATGCCAACCAACCGGAGTGAGTGGTAATGAGAATACTGGTATTTTTATTAATTGCTGGGCTGGGCTGGCACCTGCCTGCCCTGGCTGAGGTTGAGGCAGTGGAAGCCAGTGTCGACAACAATCCGGTTATGCTGGATGAGGCCATACGCCTGACTGTGACCGCCCAGGGCGAGGCAGACCGGGACGCGTTCGACAGCTCGGTACTGCTTGACGATTTCGTCGTTGGCCGGACCTCGGTGAGTAGCCGTACCTCGATGGTGAATTTTAAAACCACCCGTACCACTGTGTGGACAACCACATTATTTCCGCGCGCCGTGGGCACCTTTACCATTCCGGCGATCACCATTGAAGGGAAACAATCCCGGCCCATTGAAATAGAAGTGATCCCGGTCGCGCAGGGAAAGGGGCAAACAAGCCGGGATTATTTCGTCACTACCCAGGCCGATACCCGCGAGGTTTACCTGAATCAGCAAATTCTGTATACCGCCAAGCTTCACCTGGCCACCCGTATCGAGCAGGGCTCATTACAGGCCCCCGAGCTGGCTAACGCAGAAATCCGTCAGGTCGGTGAAGATAAGCAATACACGGATATCGTCAATGGCAGACGATATCAGGTGATTGAGCGCAACTTTGCGGTAGTGCCGCAAAAATCCGGCACCTTTACCCTGCGCGGCCCGGTATTTCAGGGGGAAGTGATGGCCGCCAACAGTAATCAACGCTTTGGTTTCTTCAATCGCACTCAGCAGGTTAACCGGGTTGGCCCGGATATCACGATTGAAGTAAAACCGGTCCCTGCAGATATCAATTACCACTGGCTGCCCAGTGAGTTTGTAGGACTGGATGAAGAATGGCCGGAGCAGGAGTCCTTTACGGTGGGTGAACCGGTCACCCGGGTACTGACCTTAACGGCTATGGGTGTGGTAGAGGAGCAGCTGCCGGAGCTGCCCAGCCATTATCCGCCCGGGTTTAAGCTTTACCCCGACCAGGCCTCGACGGCGACGGTGGAAAAAGACAAC
>JBPEWW010000236.1:0-21686 GCA_052032275.1 Alteromonas sp.
AATATTGTGCGGGTACGCATTGATCGTACCAGTGGAAAGTTGACCCGTCGCACAGACCATACGACACTATTCGAATACTTCATTCAGGGCACCGAGCCAAGCGTATACGTACGTGACGACGAGGTGATCGACCCTGCTGTCGAAGACGAAAACGAAACGCCCGAGCCGGAAGAAATATTCTAATTACACGTGCAGGCCCGGGCATCACAATTTGCCTGAAAACACACTCGGAAATTCCATGTCAGAAGAGTCAAATCGCTATCTGTATATCCCTCACTCCGGGCCGTCTCTGCTGGAGACTCCCCTCCTCAACAAGGGCAGTGCCTTCACTGCCCGTGAGCGCACCGCGTTTAATCTGACCGGTTTGCTGCCACCGCGCTATGAAAGTATTGAAGAACAGGTGGAGCGGGCCTACATGCAGTACCGCAGCTTCGACGACGCGTTGAACAAACACATTTATCTGCGGGCTATCCAGGACAATAACGAAACGCTGTTTTACCGGCTCATTCAAAAACACATTGATGAGATGATGCCGATTATCTATACGCCCACAGTGGGCGATGCCTGTGAACAGTTCTCTGACATTTACCGCAGTTCCCGCGGGCTGTTTTTATCATGGGAAGAGCGTCATCAGCTGGACGATATTGTGCGCAATGCCACCAAACGCAAGGTGAAAGTCATTGTGGTCACCGACGGCGAGCGCATTCTGGGACTGGGTGACCAGGGTATTGGTGGTATGGGGATCCCCATCGGTAAGCTGTCACTGTATACCGCCTGTGGGGGGATCAGCCCGGCGTATACGCTGCCGGTCATGCTGGATGTGGGAACAAACAACGAAAAACTGCTCAACGATCCTATGTATATGGGTGCCCGTCATCCTCGTATCAGCCAGGATGACTACGATGAATTTATTGATTTGTTTATTAAGGCCGCGAAGAGCCGCTGGCCAGAAGTGATGATTCAGTTTGAAGACTTTGCTCAGCCCAATGCCATGCCAATCCTCAACCGCTATCGCGACAGCATCTGCTGCTTCAATGATGATATTCAGGGCACTGCGGCGGTGACCCTGGGCACCATTCTGGCCGCCTGTCGTACCACCTCACGCAAGCTGTCTGATATGAAAGTGGTGTTTGTCGGCGCAGGCTCAGCCGGTTGTGGGATTGCCGAAATGCTGGTGCAGCAAATGCGTCAGGAAGGCTTGAGCGACGCCGAAGCCCGCAAACAGGTGTTTATGGTCGATCGCTTTGGCCTGCTGACGGAAGGCATGGAAGGACTGCGCGACTTCCAGCAGCAATTACAACAGCGTCAGGCGGACCTGGCTGACTGGACCTACAGCGGCGACTACGCGTCGCTTTTGGATGTGGTGCATTGCGCCAAGCCGGACATCCTGATTGGGGTATCGGGGCAGCCGGGGTTATTTACCGAGCAGGTGGTGCGGGCGATGAAACAGGCCAACGACCTGCCGGTCATTTTCCCGCTGAGTAACCCGTCACGGCACGTAGAGGCGCGTCCGGAGCAGGTTATCGAGTGGACCAAAGGCGAGGTGATTATTGCCACCGGCAGTCCGTTTGAGCCCGTGGAGTACGAAGGGCGGTCTTTCCCGATAGCGCAATGTAACAACAGTTATATTTTCCCGGGCATTGGTCTGGGTGTGATAGCCGCCAAAGCGCGCCTGATCAGTGATGAAATGTTGATGGCCGCCAGTAACGCCCTCGCCGATGCCTCGCCGCTGGCGAATACCGGCAGCGGTGCGTTATTACCGCCGCTTACGGAAATTGCAGAGCTGAGTAAGAAAATCGCGTTCGCCGTGGCGAAAGTGGCCATGCAGCAGGACCTGGCCCTGGAGATGACCGACGAAGCACTGCAGACCACCATTGAGAAAAACTTCTGGGAAGCAGAGTACCGGCCGTACAAACGGGTCAGTATCTGAGTGCGTTTGCTGGGCTGCCCGGTCTCACCGGGCGGCCTGTCTGACCGCGCTCCCCCCCAGCCATGCATCCCACTCCCCCTCCACTGTAGATAATTCGCGTCAGTCGCCGCTGCCCGGACCTGACCGGACCGTGACCTGCCTGCCCGCGCCGCCTTGCTGCACGCAGTGGCGTGTTGGCGGAATAAAAAAGTCTGTTCTTATCGTCAAACTGGACCCGGTGTGGCCCTGCGTAACGACCACTGTGAAAAAAGTGTAGGTGGTGTGCAACATTTTCTTAGTTAGCCAAAAGTCTAAATACCATTAAATAAATTTAACCTATTGAATTATATAGCTAAATTGGTTTTGGCATGCAGCTTGATTTATTAAGTGTGCAAACGCGACAGCGTGGCAGATTGCGCATGACAATGTGCAGAAACTTAACACTATCACTGGCCCGAGGCGGGTGATAACGGCAGCCAGGGTTGCCGACAGGAACAACAGCAGGGCAGGACGCCCGCTTAAGCAATATGCCCATCCTCCCATTGCGGCAATGACGCTCTCACATTGTTGCGTGCGAAGGATGGGCATCTACCTTAACGCCAGTGGCCCGAGCCACTGGCTCCAGTTTGCGGACAATGGATTGCCCGCCTTTTCTTCGCTAAAGCAGATGCCCTCGCATCTGCTTTTTTTATGCCCGCAATACCCCGGGCCAGCAATCTGTTTTCCCGCACCGGCGTATAACTGAGAACATTGTTAAGCAGGGAGTCCCCATGACAAAAAAACAACAATATACGCCGCCCAAGGTGTGGAGCCAGGATGAAGATGATGGCAGTAAATTTGCCAAAACCAACCGCCCGGTTTCAGGTCCTACCCATGAGCAACAGTTGCCGGTAGGCAAACATGCGCTGCAGCTGTATTCCATGGCCACACCGAATGGCCAGAAAGTGTCTATTATGCTGGAAGAACTGCTGCACGCTGGTGAGACGGAGGCGGAATACGATGCCTGGATGATTCATATTGGTGAAGGCGACCAGTTTTCCAGCGGATTTGTGGACATCAACCCTAACTCCAAGATACCGGCCCTGGTGGATCGCAGTCAGAATCCGCCGGTGCGGGTGTTCGAGTCGGGCTCCATTCTGCAGTACCTGGCGGCGAAATTTGACCGCTTCATCCCGGCCGATCCGATTGAGCGTACCGAATGTCAGAACTGGCTGTTCTGGCAGGTCGGCTCAGCCCCGTACGTGGGCGGTGGCTTCGGCCATTTTTACAGCTATGCGCCCTATCCAATGGAATACCCGATCAACCGGTTTACCATGGAAACCAAACGACAATTGGATGTACTGGATAAGCACCTGTCTTTTAACGAATACATGGCAGGCACCGAATACTCCATTGCCGATATGGCAATTTGGCCGTGGTATGGGTTGCTGGCACTGGGTAAGCTCTACGATGCCGCCACCTTCTTACAGGTGGACGACTACACGCATCTGCAGCGCTGGGCCAAGCAGATTGCCGAGCGCCCGGCGGTTAAACGGGGTGGTATTGTGAATAAAACCTGGGGCGACGACGGGCAGTTGCGGGAGCGTCATCAGGCCGAGGATATTGATAAGGCGCTTAACGAGGCCTGATTGAACCGGCATGCCCACGGGGGGGTGACATGCCGTTCAGCCTGTCTAACCGGCCAGTTTGGCCGGTGGCAGGTGTTGTTCGAAAAAGTCTGCTGCCAGCGACCACAGAGGCTTACACTGGCGGGAGAAAAACCGCATGTGGCCAATGTGTCCCAGCCCCTTGCTGTGCGGATCGATAATTTTCAGCGTGGCGGGCATATTGCGGTACACCCGCAGCATATCGCGGGCATTCTTTTCACAGGCAATGGGATCGTCTTTTGCCAGTACCCAGTAAGCCGGACAGGTCAGTGTGTAATACTGATGACGGGTCACCTCCCGTCCAAATGCAGTTTCCACATAGCCCTGGCCATTGCACCATTGCTGCCACTGACGCGCGACACCGGCCGGTAACGGCTCCCCCATGCCCACCCAGTGCGATTTGGTGTGACCAAACAGCCGGTTCGTGACCGGGATAAACATATTCATGAAAAAATGCGCTTTCAGCCGGTAGCGCCAGTGCATGTTACTGAGCCGCCCGGACGAGCTGCCAAACGTAAAAATAGCTGATAAGTCATTGGCTCCGGCCATCAGGCCCGCTAGCTGTCCCCCTGCGCTGTGGCCGGCCAGAAAGTGCGGCAAATCAGGAAAGGCCTGTTGCAGGGTTTGCAACACCGCCTGCATATCCTGCTGCCCCCATTGCACCAGTGTCGCCTTACTGTGCTGAACCGGGCCGGTGAGCGACTCGCCAATACCACGGTTATCAAAGGTGATAACCGCAAAACCCAGCGAGCACAGGTAACTGGCGAAGTGGGTATAAAACTGGCGGCGGATCCCGGTCGCCGGCGCGACCATTACGGTGGCTCTGGGGCGCGGCGGTGTGAACAGCGTGGCTGCCAGCGGGGTGCCATCGTCACACTTAATCGACAAATTCTTTTGCATAAAACTCGGTTAGCCTGATTTGGTCAGACCAGTTAACCGTATTTCAGCCTGGATGGCAACCCGGCCGCGGTGGGCGGCAGGCGTGACCGATGATTTACACTGCAGGACTCAGAGACTTAGGGTGAACACCTTGGAATTACGCTGGTAATTGTACAGTTCTTTTTTGACCGCCGGCAGCGCGGCGACACTTGCTTCACCGAAGCCTTGTTCCAGGAACCAGTGGGCGGTCACGGTGGTTAACACAAACAGCTGTCTGATCCCGGCTGCCCGGGCACGCTCACGCACGGCGTCCAGAATACGCTCCCCGCGGTTTTTACCGCGGTAATCCTGGTGGGTCGCCACACAGGCCAGCTCGGCGCAGCCATCATCCGGGTAAAGGTACAGGGCGGCGCAACCAATGATCATGCCGTCGCGCTCAATCACAATAAACTGCTCTATTTCGTTTTCCAGGCGCTCCCGTGAGCGTTTGACCAGCACCCCGCTGTCTTCCAGCGGCTTGATCAGGTTCAGGATCCCGCCTACGTCATCGATGGTGGCCACCCGCAATTGTTCGTAGTGGTGCTCCATGACCAGTGAGCCTTCGCCGTCACGGGTAAACAGCTCCTGCAACAGGGCACCGTCTTTTTCATAGCTGATACAGTGAGCACGGGGAATGCCGGCGGCGACACTGGTCGTCAGCGCCCGTAGCACCGAGGGCTCGGTGGTAATATCACCACTGGCAATCAGCTGCTCCAGTTGCGGTCTTTCGATGGTGCGCAGCAGCTTGCCCTGCCGGTTGAAAATACCGTCATAGTTTGAAAACACGATCAGCTTGTCCGCTTTCAGGGCCAGTGCCGCCTGGGTGGCCACGTCCTCATGGGACAGATTAAACACTTCACCGGTCGAGGAGTACCCCATTGGTGATAGCAGCACAATCGAGCCATCGTTAAGGTGGTCGGTGATACCCGTGGTATCAATTCGCCGGACCTGTCCGGTGTTTTCAAAATCAACACCGCCGCGGACGCCCATGGGCTTGGCGACCACCAGATTCCCTGAACACACCCGGATCTGGGAGCCGTGCATGGGCGAGTTGGGCAGGCCCATGGTCAGCAGGGCTTCAATTTGTGACCGCACGGAACCGGCGGCATCCTTCACGCATTCCAGCGTGAGCTTATCGGTCACCCGTACGCCGTCGGCAAAGCGGCCCTGAATACCCCGCAGGGCCACCCGCTGGTCAATTTGCGGGCGGGCGCCGTGCACCACCACCACGCGTACGCCCAGGCTGTTGAGCAGCGCAATATCGTGAATAATATTCGCAAAGTTAGCGTGCTCAATGGCCTCGCCACCCAGCATCAGCACAAAGGTTTTGCCCTGATGGGCGTTGATGTAGGGCAGCGAGCTTCTGAACAGCTTGATGTCATCGTGATGGGCCAGCACCATAACCTGCGTTATCCCCGCTTATCCAGCTGTTCAAGTTCCTGATACAGCGCCTTGGTCACGGTTTCTGCACTGGTGCCGCCAAGAATATTGCGCTGGTTCACCCCGTACTCCAGTTGCAGCACCGGGTAGACATCCTCATCGATGTGCTCACACACCGACTGCAGTTTTGACAGCGGCAGATCTTCAATTGCACAGCCCTGTTCGATTGCCAGTAACACCACCCGGCCGGCGATATCATGACCGGTACGAAACGGGATCCCTTTGCCCACCAGGTAGTCGGCCAGCTCGGTCGCATTGGCAAAGCCCTGCGCCGCCGCCTGCCGGCAGCGGTCCTCGTTGAGTGCTGTAGAGTCCAGCACTTCACTGGCAATACACAGGCAACAATGCCACTGGTTTACCGTATCGATGGCGCCTTCTTTGTCTTCCTGCATATCCTTATTGTATGCCAGTGGCAGCCCCTTCATGGTCACCAGTAAGGCCTGCAACGCACCAAACACCCGGCCGCATTTGCCGCGCATTAACTCCAGCGCATCCGGGTTTTTCTTCTGTGGCATTAATGATGAGCCCGAGGTTACGGTGTCGCCCAGTTGCAGGAAGCCGGCCTCACCGGAGTTATAAAAAATCATGTCTTCGGCCAGGCGGGACAGGTGCATCATGCTGGTGGATGCGCAAAACAACAGCTCCAGAACGAAATCACGATCTGAGACCGCGTCCAGACTGTTCAGGCAGGGACCGTCAAAGCCCAGCTCTTCGGCTATCGCGAAGCGATCCACGGGATAGGTGGTGCCTGCCAGCGCGCCGCTGCCCAGCGGGCACTGATTCAGACGGCCTGTCAGATCATCCAGTCGGCTCAGGTCCCGCTTGAACATTTCCACGTAGGCCAGACACCAGTGGGCAAAGTGGATGGGCTGGGCCCGCTGCAAATGGGTGTAGCCGGGGATGATGGCCTGCTGATGGCGGGAAGCCACATTCAGCAGCGAGCGGATCACGCCGGTGAGATCCTGCTTCAGGGAGGCCACATGCTCACGCACCCACAACCGAAAGTCAGTGGCTACCTGATCGTTGCGGCTACGGCCCGTGTGAAGCTTACGTGCCGTGTCGCCCAGCTGGTCGATGAGGGCCGCTTCCACAAAGCTGTGGATGTCTTCCTCCCCACTGGCAGCGAAGTCGAGTTCGCCGGCCCGGGCCTGTGCCTGCATGTCGGTAAGCGCCGTTTCCAGTGCCTGCTGCTCATCACGGGTCAGAACGCCGGCGTTTGCCAGCGCCCGCGACCAGCTAATGGAGCCCTGCATATCCTGCACGGCCATTACCTGATCGAAGGGCAGGGAATCGTTGACCTGCTTAAACATACTGCTGCTATCACCGGCGAACCGGCCACCCCAAAGTGCCATACTGTGCTCCTTATTGCTGTTTTTTCAGCGCATCGATGCGACTGGAAAGACTAAACAACCGGATAAAACCTTCCGCATGCTTCTGGTCATACACGTTATCCGCACCAAAGGTGGCGAAATCTTCCGAATACAGGCTGTTAGGTGAGCGGCGCTGGATGACCGTTGCCTGCCCCTTATACAGCTTTACCACAATGTCGCCGGTGACTTTCCTGGCGAAGGAGGCCGCGCCTGCCAGCAGCGCATCGTTAAGGGCGGTGAACCAGCGTCCGTCATACATGACATGGGCAAATTCCAGCCCCAGCTGTTCCCGGTACTTGAGTGCGGCTTTATCCAGCACCATGGTTTCCAGCGCTTTATAGGCTTTCATCAGCACGGTTCCGCCCGGGGTCTCGTAGCAGCCACGGGATTTCATGCCCACCAGCCGGTTTTCCACGATGTCTATGCGACCCACACCATGGGCGGCGGCGACAGTATTCAGTCTGACCAGCGCCTGATACGGGGACAGGGGTTCCTTATCCACATGGGTGAGCTGTCCTTCGTTGAAGGTCAGTGTGACTCGCGCGGGTGTATCCGGCGCCTCCTCCGGATCCACTGTCATTGTCCAGACCTGTTTCGAGGGTTCCTGCCAGGGATCTTCCAGTTCGCCGCCCTCATGGGAAATATGCCAGGCATTGGCATCACGGCTATAGATTTTGGTTGCCGACGCCGTGGTCGGGATATCCCGTTCGGCCAGGTAAGCCAGCAGATCTTCACGGGACACCATGTCCCATTCCCGCCACGGGGCAATCACGGTCAGGTCCGGCGCCAGCGCCGCAAAGGCACTTTCAAAACGCACCTGATCATTGCCTTTACCGGTACAGCCGTGGCTGAGGGCGTCCGCGCCTACCTTGCGGGCCACCTCAACCTGCGCTTTGGCAATCACCGGCCGCGCCATGGAGGTGCCCAGCAGGTATTCGCCCTCATACACCGCCCCGGTGGTCAGCGTGGGGTAAATATACTCGCGTACGAACTCTTCCTTCAGGTCAACGATATGGCATTCGCTGGCCCCGGAGGCCAGGGCTTTTTCATGCAGGCCTTCCAGCTCTTCATCGCCTTGCCCGACATCGGCGGCAAAGGCCACCACTTCACAGTTATAGTTTTCTTTCAGCCACGGAATAATGGCTGAGGTATCCAGGCCACCGGAATAGGCCAGTACAATCTTGTTCACGGTTTGCATTACGTGCGGTCCTCTCAGGAGCTCAGTAAGTGAGTTAAAATGGCGTTCTGGCCATGCATTCTGTTTTCGGCTTGCTGCATCAGCAGCGAACAGTCGCTGTCAATCAGCGAGCCGGTGATTTCCAGGTCCCGGTGCGCAGGCTGACAGTGCATAACATGGCTGGCACCCGTGGCCGCCATCAGGGCTTCATTGACCTGATAGGGCATAAAGGTTTCCTGAATGGCCGATAAGGGGGTGTCATCGCCCATCGACAGCCAGGTGTCAGTGTAGATGACATCGGCACCTTCTGCCGCGCTCAGGTCACTGCTGATAGTGACAGTGGCGCCGGTCTGCTCTGCCAAAGTCCGGGCATGGGCAACAATCGACGGGTCGGCGGCATGACCGGGCGGCGTGATCACTACCTGGTTACAGCCCAGTAAGGCGCCCACAATCAGCAGTGAATGTGTCACATTGTTGCCATCGCCAACGTAGGCCATGGTCCGCCCGGCGGTGTTGCCGAACTGCTCAAAAACGGTCAGGTAGTCTGCCAGCGCCTGGCAGGGGTGGTAGCGGTCACACAGCGCATTCACCACCGGGACCCGGGCGGCTTCGCTGAACTGCACCAGGGTATCGTGGGAATAGACTCTGGCCACAATCGCGTCTGCCCAGCAGGCCAGGTTGGCTGCCATGTCCTGGGCGTCTTCACGGCCCACCAGCTTGCCTGCCTGACTGTCCAGATACACCATATGGCCGCCGAGTTTATTAATGCCAATCTCAAAGCTGACCCGGGTCCGCAGGGACGGTTTCTCAAACAGCCCCACCACGGATTTGCCGGCCAGCACCTGGCTGTAACTGGCTGGCGAGTGTTTAATTTCTGACGCCAGGGCCAGCAGCCGGGTCATCGCCTCGGGTGTCCAGTCGGCAAAGGTAAGCAGATCCTTTTTCATAGTGTGTCTCCTGATGGCTGTGGCGAAGGGGATATTTGCGTGCCGGTCGCATGATTAAGGATGTCAGGAATGGCGGCCTGCCAGCTGGCTATGGTCACCGGACGGCCCAGCGCGGTCGCTGCCAGCAATGCGGCGTTAACTTTAACCAGCATGCCGTCGGCAATCACTCCCTGATCTGTATAGTCGGCAATGGCGGCAGCATCCAGGGACGCTATCAGCTGTTTGTCGCCGTCCAGTACCCCGTCAACATTTGACAGCAGCAGTAACTCACCCTGTACCAGCTCAGCAATTACTGTGGCGGCCTGATCAGCGTTGATATTCAACAGCCGGCCTTCGGGGCTGCTGCCAATAGAGCTGATCACCGGCAACAAACCCTGGGCCAGCACCGATTTAAGCAGTGCCGGGTCGGCAGCGGCCGGGGCCCCCACCGCGCCAAACCGGGGGTCGAGGGGGTCACACCTGACCATGTTGCCGTCCAGCAGGGACAGGCCCACCGGGGTGCAGCCTGCCTGCAGCGCCGCGGCGCACAGGGTTTTATTCGCGCTACCTGCCAGAGCTCCACAGATGTAAGGCATATGCTCATCTGGGGTAACCCGTAAGCCGTCAATTTTGCTGCTGGTGAGGCCCAGACTGGCCATCAGAGTTTCTACCAGGGGGCCACCGCCATGTACCAGAATGACCGGGCGGGTAGCCACCACGGTCTGAATACTCGTCAGTAAGCGGGTCATCGCGGCGGCGTCGTCCAGTAACGCGCCGCCGACTTTAATTACGATAGGGGTCCGTTTCATAACTGCGTCAGTCCTGTCTGAATGGGCGAGTTACACATAAGATTAGCGCACTGGATAGCCTGTGCTGCGGCGCCTTTCATGACGTTATCAATGGCCGTACCAATCACCGCGTAGCCGCTGGTCTCATCCACTGTCCAGTGCACGTCCGCAAACGGCGTGTGCGCCACGTCATCGACTTTAGGCATGCTGTCACGTAACCGGATCAGCGGCTGGTCTGTGTAGGCATCAGCATAGGCCTGACTGACCTGCTGCGCACTGACATTTGCCGCCAGGCTGACGGTTACTGTGGCCAGGATCCCCCGCTTGAAGTTGCCCAGGTGGGGCGTGAAAATAACTGGTGTACCCAGATAGGCTTCGATTTCCGGGGTATGCCGGTGACCCAGTACACCGTAGGCCTGTAAGCTCACTTCACAAAAACTGTTGCTCAGACTGGCTTTGCGACCCGCACCGCTTACCCCGGATACGGCATTGATCACCGGCCGCACCTGGGAATTCAGCAAGCCTTTTTCCGCCAGGGGTTTTAAGGCAGTTAATGACGCCGTCGGGTAACACCCGGGTACCGCGACGATGCTGGCCTGCTGAATGTCCGCTGCATACCATTCCGCCAGGCCGTATACGGCGCGCCCGAGGCTGCCAGAGGCGGTGTGCGCGAACCCGTAATAGCGGGCAAACACCGCCGTGTCCTGCAGGCGAAAGGCGCCGGATAAGTCCAGTACTTTGGCGTTACCTGAGGCCAGGGTCTCCATCCAGTCGTGGCTGGCTTCATGGGGGGTGGCCAGAAAAATAAGATCCATTTGCTCACTGAGCGTAATCAGCCATTCGTCCGACAACGGCTGCAACTGATACGGCAGGTGGGCGTAGCTGCCGTGCAACGCAGCAATGGGTTGCTGCGCATCGGCACTGTGCGCAGACACGAACGTGTGTACCAGCTGCATGGCAGGATGATGATGGACCAGCTGAACAAGTTGGGCGCCGGTGTAACCACTGGCACCAATAATGGCAACATTAATCATAATTTTTGACTGACGATAAGAAAGTAAAAAATCACCTTTTACCTGAAGTTTTAAGTGAGGCCGGAAATGCCGGCTGTCACTACGGCGTTAAAACCCAGGTAAAAAGTGCGCTACGGTACGGCAAACGCACGCTAATTAATTCGTCGCGGGCACTGCACAGTGTAGCCAGCCAGGGGAGAGTTAGCTTGTTTTGAGAGATCAGCCTGCCAGATATCGGCGGTTGATTGCATCATTCCATCTGTCCTGTAGTGCATCTCAACAGGTGGGGGTACCGCCTGTTAAATGAGTGAATTTGCTAAGAGAGTGCCAGTGTATCTGTATAGAATATTTATGCAATAAAAATGTATAATTATTTTATCTGGTCGGGGCAGTGCCGGCTGGGTTGTCGGGCGTTCACGCTGGTTGACAAGTGAAACCCGACGGGTAATGATGCAACCAGACTAACACCGGCCAGCAATAACTCAGCAGGGGGGCGACAGCTCACTGACAGGGAATGGCCTGCGCGCATATGAGACGCCTGATATGGAAAAATCGACCATTGCCCTGGTGGCACACGATCATAAAAAGAGTGAATTGCTGGAGTGGGTAAATACGCACATTGATATTATGAAGCGCTGCACTATCGTTGCTACGGGGACCACGGGCGGGATGATTGCCGATAATACCGGCCTGACCGTCACCCGTTACCAGAGTGGTCCGCTGGGCGGCGATCAGCAAATTGGTGCCCTGATTGCCGAAGGAAAACTGGATGCGCTGTTTTTCTTCTGGGATCCGTTGAACCCCGCGCCCCACGATCCGGACGTCAAGGCGTTACTGCGACTGTGTTCGGTGTGGAATGTGCCGGTCGCCTGTACCCCGGCTACTGCAGATTTAATGGTGACCTCGCCGCGCTTTCTGTCACCAGACCATACGCCCCGTAAACCGACGTACTAGCCTGGCACCGGTAGACCGTGACGGTCTGTCGATAACAGGCCGGGAGCCGTGCCTGGCGGGTCCGGCCCCGTTGCTGAGAACTTACTGTCAGCAACGGGCCCGCAGACCCACACCTGACACAGGGCGCTCTCTCCTCGTACTGCTTCCTGCCCTGATATATCGCCGTTTAGGCAGGTCTCACAATTGCAAAGGCCGCGGTTCAAATGCATGATGGGCACATTGAGGCAAACCCACCGAACAGCGGCGGTTTGCAGATAACCTTAACATTTCCCCGCAGCGGATAGGCAGCATGGACTGGACACTCACCCTGGAAACAGCACTGGCAGAACGCATTGCCACCACCATTAACCCATTCTGGCAGACGCAGGTCACTACCGGCGAGTTTACCGGGCAGGGAGGCGTTACGGTACATTACGCCTGGTGCTGCCCGGCAAATGCCCATACCACCGTGGTCATCAGCTCAGGGCGGATAGAGTCCCTGCTTAAGTACAAAGAACTGATTTACGATCTGTGGCATAACGGCTTTGCGGTGTTTATTCCCGATCATCGCGGCCAGGGCTTATCCGGTCGTATGACGTCGGATCCGCAACATGGTTTTGTGCATAAATTCGATGACTATGTCGACGACCTGCTGCAATTTGTGGATGACATTGTGATACCGCATGCACCGGCGCCGTTAACCTTGTTGTGCCACTCAATGGGCGGTGCCATTGGCACCCTGACCATGCTCCGGGAACCGGCGCGGTTCGAGCGGGCAGTGTTGGCGTCACCCATGTTCGGTGTACGGCCCGCGCTTCCGGACTGGGTGGCCAAAGGCTTGATCAGCGCGGGGCTCACACTAAACCGGTTGCGCCGCAAAGATGCCGGTTATTTTTTCGGTCAGACCCCCTATGTCGCGTATCCCTACGCCATTAATAAACTCACCCACAGCGAGGTGCGTTACCGGCTCTTCCGCGAGCTGTATGATGAAGATAAACGCATTCAGCTGGGCGGTGTGACCACCGAATGGCTCAATGCGGCACAACAGGCGATGGATACCATTGATGCGCAGGCAGAAAACATGACCACCCCGACCCTGTTATTCAGCGCCGATGATGACAAAATTATTGATAATGACCGGCAGCGGCGCGTGGCGGGGCGCATGCCCAACCTGCAGCTTGAGGTGGTAGCACAAGCCTACCATGAGCTGTTTACCGAAGCGGATGAATACCGCACCCCGGTACTGAATAAAACCTTGTCATTCTTACAGGGTGGGTCAATACTTAACTGACGCGGCGTGCCCAGGGTTAGTTTAAGGCTTGCCGCCACCATTCGCCTAACTGGCTGAATGGCGGCTACAATTTTCAGTTCCACCTGGTGCCCCCGCCCATGCGCATGTCATGCAGGTATGCGATATGCATTGATGAAAGGGAGTTCACGAGCTCCGGCAGGAGACCCAAAACCAGGAAGTGCTATGAAAATGACTAATTTGGACACATCACGTAACACCAGCGAACCCGCAATTCAACGTGCTACCGCACCTTCGCCCGGTAATCGCACCTCCCAGCAGGTGCCACAGCAGAAAACCAAAACCCGACCGACTACCCATTTTGCTTCGCCGACGGGGGCTGCCCGTTAACGTCAGCTGACGCAGATCACAGACACTGCCATCCACCGATGGCAGTGCTTGCTCTCTTTACCACATGTCACTATGCTTGGCGCCACGTAACTTGTCGTGGACCCCTGCATGCTGGACATTATTCTTTATCAGCCCGAAATTCCGCCTAATACCGGCAACATTATTCGCCTGTGTGCCAATACGGGGTTTGCCCTGCATTTAATTGAACCGTTAGGGTTTGAGTGGGATGACAAACGGGTGCGCCGCGCCGGCCTCGATTACCATGAATTTGCTCACGTCAAACGCCATGCTTCGCTGGATGCCTATCTGGAAAGCGAACAGCCCGCGCGCTTGTTTGCCTGCACCACCAAAGGTCAGGCATTCCATTCGGATGTGCACTATCAAAAGGGCGATGCCTTATTATTCGGCCCCGAAACCCGTGGCCTGCCTGATGACGTGATAGCGGCGCTGCCGCCTGCGCAGCGGGTGCGTATTCCCATGTTACCGGACAGCCGCAGCATGAACCTCTCCAATGCAGTAGCGGTATTTGTGTATGAAAGCTGGCGCCAGCTTGGTTATGACGGCGCCCGCTAGTTTTAACTCAATATGGCATAAAACGTCGTAATCGTGGCATTCTGCCATACTGCTACCTGTATATACTCACGGGTAACAATTCAACGTATGGACAGACTTATGACAACCTCAGGACCCGCCCGCTGGCTACGCACCCTTGCTGTATGCCTGGCGCTGATAACGAGTACCACAGCAGCCGGTAAGCCCGCTATCAGCGTAGCCATTTTAGTGTTCGACGATGTGCAGATTATTGACTTTGCCGCCCCTTACGAAGTATTCGGGCACGCCGATTATGAGATATTTACGGTGTCGCCGGATGGTCAGCCGGTGATAACCGCCATGGGCCTGCACGTCAGTCCTGACTACGGGTTTGCCGATATGCCAGCGGCCCAGGCCGTGATTGTGCCAGGTGGCGATGTCAGAAAGGTGAAGCAGCTGCCGGCGGTTCAGCAGTGGCTGGCGCGCATGCAATCCACCGCCGAGCATATTGTCTCTGTGTGTACCGGGGCCCATATACTGGCCGAAGCAGGCTTGCTGAACGGTCAGCGCGCGACCACCTTTAAGGGCGCGCTGGATAACTTCGCCGCTGATTATCCCAAAGTCACCCTGGCTCCTGAGCAACGCTTTGTCGATAACGGCCAGATTATTACCTCGGCTGGCCTGTCTTCAGGGATTGATGCCGCGTTGCATCTTGTGCAAAAAGTCAGTGGGCTGGCCGCTGCCCGCACCATTGCAATGCATATTGAATATGACTGGGACCCTGACGGGGGTTTTGTCCGGGCGCAAATGGCCGACCGGTACTTACCGTATAATCAGTATAAGTGGCCGCAGCCTATTGAGTTTGCACGTGATTACTCCTATGGCGACAAAACTCAGTGGACCAAGGCTTTTCAGGTGAAAAGTACAGCCGCAGCCGCGGCACTGCTGGCCACATATCAACAGGCGATGGCGGAGCATGCAGACTGGCAGGCGGTGGCGAGCACTACCGCTAACCAATTACGCTGGCAAAGCGTGCAGGACGGCAACAGGGTGGGTCACGCGGTCACGGTGCGCAACACCGGACAGGCGAATCAATACCAGCTGATCCTGGATATTACCGTGCTGCCCTCAGCACCACAGGATCGCGCTTTATGATCCGCCGTACAGTGGGCTTTTTACTCTTTGAGAGGATTAACAGTCAGGATATCGCCGGCCCGCTGGAAGCGTTTCATAGTGTGAGCAGCGTGGCCACTTCCCCGTATGACTTTGTATTTATCGGTGCAAAGCGCGAGCCGGTATGCAGTGAGTCGGGGTTACCTATGGTGGCCACCCATACACTGCAAGATGCCCCTGCGCTGCATACGCTGGTGGTGCCCGGTGGCGCCGGTGCCCGCAGCCCAGATAACCTGCACACGCTGTGTCCCTGGCTGCTAAAAATGGCACCTGAGACCAAACGGGTTGTCAGTGTCTGTACCGGTGCGTTTTTGCTGGGCCACGCGGGCTTGCTTGACGGCCTGACGGTGACCACGCACTGGCAGTATGCAGATAAGCTGGCCCAGGACTTTCCTGCGTTGCAGGTGCAGGCACAGCGGCTTTTTGTGGACCATGGTCATATTGCCACGTCCGCGGGGATCACGGCCGGTATTGATCTGACGCTGGCATTGATTGAGCAGGATCTGGGGGCCGATATCGCCTCGGCAGTGGCCCGTCATCTGGTGGTGCACTACCGCCGGGTGGGCGATCAGACGCAGTTTTCAGCGCCGCTGGCGTTTCAGCAGCGCGCCGACCAGCGCTTTGCTTCACTGACCGGCTTCGTGCTTGAAAATCTCGGCAGACCCCTGGGGGTGGCTGATCTGGCAGACTACTGTGGGATGAGTGAGCGAAATTTTTACCGCCAGTTCACGCGCAGCACGGGACAGACACCGGCTCGCTATGTGGCGGAACTGCGGCTTGATTATGCCCGCCAGTTACTGGTATCCCGGCAGTGGTCGCTGGACCGTATTGGCCAGGCGTGCGGCTACGACAGCCCGGACGTATTCCGGCGGGCCTTTATGCGCAGGTTTTCAGTGTCACCGGCAGACTACCGGCAGCGTTTTGCAGGACGGGATATAACTGGCGGGCAAGCAATTAGGCCCGCCGTTAATTAGTTGGCCACTTCGCTTTTCAGGTCTCGCCCCAGTAACGCCAGAGCAGCCTCTTTCGGTGATTTGCCGTTATACAGCACGGCGTAAATTTGCTCACAGATAGGCATTTCAACCTGCATACGCGCTGCCAGAATGTGGACTTCGTCGGTGTTACGGTAGCCTTCTACCACCTGGCCGATTTCTTCGATGGCGGTGTCCACCCCTTTGCCCTGACCGAGGGCCAGTCCAAAGCGGCGGTTACGGGACTGATTGTCGGTACAGGTGAGTACCAAATCACCGAGTCCGGCCATGCCCATAAAGGTCTCAGGCTGTGCGCCCAGCGCCACACCCAGCCGGCGCATTTCTGCCAGGCCACGGGTGATCAGCGCGGTGCGTGCATTCGCCCCGAATCCCAGTCCATCAGCCAGCCCTGCGCCAATTGCGATGACATTCTTGACGGCGCCGCCAAGCTGCACACCGATGATATCCGGATTGGTATACACCCGAAAAGAACGGGCACAGTGCAGCTTTGCCGCAAACTCTTTATTCAGCGTATCGTCTGCTGACGACAGTGAAATCGCAGTAGGCAGACCGGCCACCATCTCTTTGGCGAACGTTGGACCTGACAACACGGCAAGAGGATAGTCATCACCCAGCACGTCCACGGCCACGTCGCGAAGCAGACGTCCGGTGCCCGGCTCCAGCCCTTTGGTGGCCCAGATCAACCGTTGTCCGGGTTGCAGCAAGGGTTGAATGGTCTCCAGGGTCAACCTGAACGCATGACTGGGTACTACCACCAGAATGTCACGACTGGCGGCCACCGCATCCCTGAGATCCGCCTCTATGCGCAGCGTATCGGGCAGCGAGGCCCCCGGCAGGTATCGGCGGTTTTCACGGTGTTCAGCCAGCTCGGCCATATGCGCCCGGTCCCGTCCCCACAGCAACGTGGGGGTGTTGTTTCTGGCCAGACAAAAAGCAAGGGCGGTGCCGTACGACCCCGCCCCCAATACTGACACCGATGACGGATCCATAGCCACGGGTGCTATGCGTCCATTTTCGGAGCGTCGCCGCCCTCTTGGGCCTGCTGCGCACGTTTTTGCATGTAGGCAGCAAAAATGGCATCGAAATTAACCGGTGCCAGGTTCAGTGGCGGGAAGGTGCCACGGTTAACCAGATTTGAGATGGCTTCGCGGGCATAAGGGAACAGCATGTTCGGACAGAATGAACCCAGGGTGTGTGCCTTGTTCTGGTCCGGCATATCACCAATGACGAAGATCCCGGCTTGCTGTACTTCACACAGGAACGCCGTTTCTTCGCCCAGTGAGGCAGTCACAGTTACCGACAGAACGACTTCGTAGGCATTGTCATCCAGCTTGTTGGTCGCGGTGTCCAGATCCAGTTTAATTTCTGGCTTCCACTCTTTGGTGAAAATTTTCGGGGCATTCGGCGACTCAAAAGAAATGTCTTTGGTGTAAATGCGTTGAATATTAAATTGAGGAGCCTGGGCTTGCTGGTCCGCAGCGGCGCCATTGTTAGTTTGGTTTTCGTCAGCCATGTTACTTCCTAATCTGTTGTTGAGTAGCGTTTAAGGCGCCGGTGGGGCGGCTTAGTTCGCCAGCATTGCATCAAGTTCTTGGTCTTGCTCCAGCGCAAGCAAATCGTCGCAGCCGCCAACATGTTGGTCGGCAATAAAAATTTGCGGGACAGTCCACCCGCCATTTGCTCGCTGAATCATTTCATCGCGCAGTTCAGGTTGTACATCAATAGCGTACTCCTGAAACTCCACGCCTTTTTGGGTCAACAACGCCTTCGCGTGATGACAATAGGGGCAGTGCCCCTTGGTATAAATTTCGACTTTACTCATAGTGGGACACCCCTTACTTCGAAACCGGCAGGCTGGCACTTTGCCAGGCGTTCATGCCACCTTTCAGCACATACACGTCCTCGAAGCCCGCCTTTTTCATAGACGACGCCACGGAGCGTGACGTGTTGCCCATGGCGCAAACAACAATAATGGGCTTGTCCTTATTTTTTTCAAGCTTGCTGAAGTTTTTCTCCCGGATCTCTTCGGGCTTGATTTGGCGGGCACTTAAAATATGCCCGGCTTTAAACTCTTTGGCCGCACGGGTATCCAGTATAATTGCATCCTGTTTATTGATAAGCAGGGTAGCTTCATGTGTGTTGACTTCTTTTACCGGCGATGTCCATGCAGAAACATAACTGAATATCAGCATTGCTACCAATGCTACCCAGATACCGGCCAGCAGCAGGTTGTTACCTGCAAACTCTATAAGCTGATCCATTTACCTCTAACCTTTGCCTTTCAGACCACAAAAAAGAGTGCAAAGTATATAGAAAACTGGCTCAGAAACCAGCCTGCATTCGCGTTGCCACCTGCAGAGCTCGGCAACGAGGGCTGTGCGCAGGCAATGAGTTTCAGGCAGACCGCTGTCATCATTACGGATAACGCGTAGCCGGGGTTGACACAAGGTTCCACTGGGCAAGCGGTAAGCGGTTCGCTACACTGACAAATTAATCATAACAGGGAACGTAATAATGGAATTATCGCAACAAGAACTGGACGCTAAACAGCACGCACAAATTGCCTACGTGCTCATGCTGCTGGGGCTGTTTACCGGTTTGCTCTGGTTTATTGGCGCCATCTGGGCCATGCTGAAAATTGGCGATGCCCGGGGAACCCGTTTTGAGGATCATTATTCCAACCTGATCCGGGTGTTTATTATTGGGCTGATCCTGAGCGTGGTAGGTGGCATTCTTACCATTGTACTGATTGGCTGGTTTATTCTGCTCGGGGTGTTTGTCTGGTCGGCAGTCAAGCTGGTCAAAGGCCTGGTGCGGGTCTCTGAAAATCAGTCTTACAAAGCCATGGTGGGATAAGTTGTATAACCGCAGAAAACCTGCTGAAATGCGGTTCATTCAGGAGCGGGTAGTAGTAGGTTGATGAAAAAGCTGTTTACCAGATGGCCGCAGCTGAGCGTGCTGTGTGTCTGCGCCGGGCTATTGATAGCCGGTGGTGCCCAGGCTCAGGAAAAAGAAAAAGCCCGGCTGGCAGAACTGCAGGCTGAACTGAAGGCGCGCCAGCAAAAACTGGCGGCAAGCCAGGCCAGTGCCGAAGAATTGCAGGCGGTGCTGAAAGAATCGGAAGTCCAGATTGGCCGGGTGGCCAGTCAGTTAAACCGGACTGAAGATCAGCTCAGCACCAATCGCGCGGAGCAAGAGTCACTTAAAGCAGAGCAGGCGACACTCCGCACAGCCATTCTTAAACAGCAATCGCTGTTATCCAAGCAACTGCGCAGCGCCTTTATGGCGGGTCATTACGACTATGCCAAAATGATGTTTTACCAGGATGACGCGCGCACATTTGAGCGGGTGCTCACCTACTACCAGTACGTCAGCAAAGCCCGGCAACAGGCTATCACCGAGTTTCGCAGCAACGTGGAGCGGCTGGAAACTGTCACCGCCCGGTTGGCAGACAAAGCCACTGCCCTGCAAACGCTGCTGACTGAGCAACGCCAGCAACGGGCCACGCTGGTCGCAAGGCAGGACGATCGCAAACAAACGCTTGCCAGGCTCAACGCCACCATTCGTTCCGAAGCTGCACGGGTGGAGGAGTTACAGGCCAGTGAGCGCTCATTAATGGAGGCCATCGAAGAAGCCCAGCGACGCGCTGAACAGGCCACCACCGCCATGGACGGTCTGGCCGGTCAACAGGGCAGGCTGCTGCGTCCGGCCGAAGGCCGGGTGCGCAAATTATTCGGCAACCGGCGACAAGGCCAGATACGCTGGAAGGGCATTGTGATTGAAGGGGATGAGGGGAGTGCGGTAAAAGCCGTGTCAGGCGGACGCATCCTGTATGCCGACTGGCTGAAGGGCTTCGGGCTGGTCACCATTATCGATCATGGTAAGGGCTACATGAGTGTGTACGGACACAATCAGGCGTTACTGCGGCAGGCGGGTGATACCGTGGGCACCGGTGACACCATCGCGCTGGTGGGCCAGAGCGGCGGCCAGAGCTACCCCAATTTGTATTTTGAAATCCGTCATAAGGGCAAAGCGCTGAACCCCAGCCGCTGGCTGAATTTGTAAAGGCAGTTACCGCATCAGCATATCTTTGAGGGTGTCAGTGGCAATATTGCGGCCGCACAGCACTACCGCCACGTTTTTGCCGGCCAGCCGCTTTTCACACTGGGCCAGCGCAGCCAATGGCACGCCAGCGGCGCCTTCAATGATCATGCGTTCTTCTGTCAGCGTGTCGTGCAAGGCATCGGCAATGGCGGCTTCACTCACCCGGATCTGGTGGTCAATTACGGCCTGACACACATCAAACGTGATGGCGCCCGGCTCGACGCCGCCGGCGGTCCCGTCTGACAGGGTAGGCTGCTCGTCCACTTCTATGACACTGCCGGCGTTCAGGCACTCCGCCATTGCCGGGGCATTGGCGGGCCAGCAGCCAATGATTTCAATGTGCGGATGGTGTGCCTTCAGCCAGGCGCCGGTTCCGCCAATCAGGCCACCACCGCCGACGGCTATTAATACCGCATCCAGCGCCGGTAACTGATTGAACATCTCCAGTCCCACTGTGCCCTGACCGGCCATAACCAGGTGGTCGTTATACGGTGAGATATAGGTCTTACCTTCCGTGTTCGCCATGTCGGCAGCAGTCAGCTCGGCAACCAGACAGTCGCCGGGGGCGTGGCGCACATCTGCTCCCAGCGCACGAATTTTTTTCACCTTCAGCGCCGACGCGTGCTCAGGTACAAACACAGTTAGCGGCACCTGGCTTTCCCGGGCCGCCATGGCACAGGCCATGCCGTGGTTGCCTGAACTGGCTGTGACAACCCCGCGCTGCCGGCTGGCTGGGTCAAGGGACAAAATGCGGTTCAGCGCACCGCGGTATTTGAATGAGCCGGTATGCTGCACATGCTCGTGTTTCAGGTATACATTCATACCGTGCTGGTGTGACAACCGCAGGTTGTATTCCAGCGCGGTGGTGTAGGGGGGCGTGGCAGCCGTTGTCAGTTGCTGGTGCGCCTGATCCACCCGGTTGGCCACCTGCTGAATAATTGCTGATGCAGAGCTATTCATAATTAGATCCTTGCTGCTCGGTCTCTGTGGGCTGTTCACCTGGTTAACGCAGGGGCAACCCGGCTTAAGCAAACCCTTTCGTATGCTGCTGTATACACAAAGCGGGCGCGAAACTTTTCCCGCCGCCGCCAGACTGCTATTCTACCTGCCAGATGCTACCCGGCGGG
>JBPEWW010000237.1:0-4679 GCA_052032275.1 Alteromonas sp.
GTGGGCCGGGGTCGACACAATCAGCTCATCGATGCCGGTGGCGGCCACAAACTGACTCAGGGTTTCTTCCACCTGCACATCCGTGCCGACCGCGGCAAACCGCAGGGCCTGATTAACACCACGAATTTCATGTTCATGCAGCACCAGCCGAATATCCTCCACCGGCAGCGGCAACGGCGCATTCACTCCCCGCCGCAGGTTTGCAAACTGCTGCTGTACCGAGGTAAACCGCTGCGCCGCCTCACCCGGTGTGTCGGCCACCACGGCCATCACGCCGGCCATTACGTAAGGAGCCGCCAGACTGGCCGACGGCGTGAATTCGGCGCGGTATAAACTGATCGCCTCCTGCAGCGCGTCGGGGGCAAAGTGGGACGCGAAGGCAAACGGCAGCCCCATCGACGCGGCCAGCCGGGCCGAATAAAGACTGGAGCCCAGCAGCCACAGCGGCACATGGCTGTCACTGCCCGGCACCGCAAGCACCTGCTGATCACAGTCACTGCTGCCCAGATAGCCCTGTAACTCGGCAATGTCCTGCGGATAGCGGCGGGCATCGGCGGCAATATCCCGGCGCAAGGCCCGGGCGGTAGCCTGGTCGGTGCCCGGTGCCCGGCCTAACCCCAAATCAACGCGGCCCGGAAACATGGCGGCCAGTGTGCCAAACTGTTCAGCCACCATCATGGGCGGATGATTCGGCAGCATAATGCCGCCCGCGCCCAGCCGGATGGTTGAGGTAACCTGGCCGATTCCGGCCAGCATGACGGCAGTGGCGGCACTGGCAACCCCGCGCATGCCATGATGTTCGGCCAGCCACACACGGTTAAAGCCATGCTGCTCGGCCGCCTGGGCCAGGCGCTGACTGTGAGACACCGCCTGCGCCACCGTCTGTTGTTCACCAATGTGGGCAAGGTCTAATAGAGAGACCGGGATGGGGGCTGCCATACACGCTCCTTTACGCTGATAGAAAACACGGCCGGCAAGGCCTGGGGCCGTTGCCGCGCCTGCTACCCCAGACATGCGACTGGTGAGGGTGAATTGCAAGGGCAGCGTAAGAATGATTTGGCCATGTGCCGGTTACGGGCGGGTGGCAGATAACAAGAAAACTGGCCGCAAGCCTGTATAAAATAACAGTTAACTGGCATAATATTGCGCTTTGCTGACGACATTAACGACAGGTGTGCTGACCTATGGATGTATCTTTACTGCTTGACGATCTCAACGACCATCAACGTGAAGCGGTGGCTGCGCCACAGTCCAATATGCTGGTGCTGGCGGGCGCGGGAAGCGGGAAGACCCGGGTGCTGGTGCATCGCATTGCCTGGCTGATGGAAGTGGAAAATATCGCCCCGTTTTCTATCCTGGCGGTAACCTTCACCAATAAAGCTGCGCGTGAGATGCGTGGGCGTATTGAGTCGTTAATGGGCAGAAGTCTGCATAATATGTGGATTGGCACATTCCACGGTCTGGCGCACCGCCTGTTGCGGGCTCACCATGCCGAAGCGGGCCTGCCGGAGAACTTTCAGATCCTCGACTCCGACGATCAGTACCGGCTGGTCCGGCGCATTTTGAAAGCCATGAATCTGGACGAAAAGCACTGGGCCCCGCGGCAGATACAGTGGTACATCAACGGCAATAAGGACGAGGGACTGCGGCCGCAACACATCGAAACCCATGGCGATCACATCCAGCAAAAAATGCGTGACATTTACGCCGCCTACCAGGATGCGTGTGATCGGTCCGGGCTGGTCGACTTCGCCGAACTGCTGTTGCGCGCCCATGAGCTGTGGGCGAAGAACCCCGAGGTGCTGGCCCATTATCAGCGTCGTTTTCGCGCCGTACTGGTGGATGAATTTCAGGACACCAACAATATTCAGTACGCCTGGTTGCGTATGTTAAGCAACACCGACAATAACAACATTATGATTGTCGGCGACGATGATCAGTCTATTTATGGCTGGCGCGGCGCCAATGTGGACAACATCCAGCATTTTCTGAAAGATTTCGAATCGCCCACCACGATCCGTCTGGAGCAGAATTACCGCTCCACCGGTACCATACTCAGTGCGGCAAACGCGGTAATTGATAACAATCAGGGCCGGCTGGGCAAAGAACTGTGGACCGACGGCAGCGATGGCGAGCCTATTTCGGTGTACGCCGGTTTCAACGAACTTGATGAAGCCCGCTTTATTGTGTCGCAGATCCGCAGCTGGCTGAATGATGGCCATGCCCTGAAGGACAGCGCCATCCTGTACCGTAATAATGCGCAGTCCCGGGTACTGGAAGAAGCGCTGTTACATGAAGGCATTGCCTACCGCATTTACGGCGGGCTGCGCTTCTTCGAGCGGCAGGAAATTAAAGATGCGCTGGGCTATCTGCGCATGATTAATCATCCCCACGATGATGCCGCATTTGAGCGGGTGGTGAATACGCCCAGCCGCGGCATAGGCGAAAAAACGCTGACCCAAATCCGGGACACGGCCCGTGCTCATAATTGTTCCATGTGGCAGGCCAGCCAGTTGCTCATTACCGACAAAGCCCTCAAGGGCCGGGCGTTAAACGCCTTACAAAGCTTCAGTTTGCTGATCAGCGAAATGGAGCAAAAGGTCACCGACGAGCCCCTCGAAGAGCAGGCCGATATTGCCATCAAACAATCGGGCCTGTATGCCATGTATCAGGCCGAGCGCGGTGAAAAAGCCCAGGCCCGCACCGAAAACCTGGAAGAACTGGTTACCGCCTGTAAGCAGTTTATTGTGCCGGAAGAAGCCGAAGAGATGACCCCCTTGTCTGCTTTTCTGGCCCATGCCTCGCTGGAGGCCGGCGAAACCCAGGCCGATACTGACCAGGATGCGGTGCAGATGATGACCATTCATACCGCCAAGGGACTGGAATTCCCGCTGGTGTTTATGGCCGGGGTAGAAGAAGGCATGTTCCCCAGTCAGATGACGAACGATGAGCCCGGGCGCATGGAAGAAGAACGCCGCCTGTGTTACGTGGGCATGACCCGCGCCATGCAGAAACTGTACATCACCTATGCAGAAACCCGCCGTGTCTACGGCCAGGATAAATACCACACCGCCTCCCGGTTTATTCGTGAGATCCCGGATAACTGTGTCGAGGAAGTGCGCCTTAAATCCACCGTCTCCCGCCCGGTGCATAACCGCTTCTCACGTTCCGCCTCCCACGAAGCCTTCGAGCACAGTGGTTTTCAGCTCGGTCAGCGGGTTGCCCACCGTAAGTTCGGCGAAGGGGTGGTACTGAACTACGAAGGCGCCGGCGATCATGCCCGGGTGCAGGTAAACTTTGATGATTTCGGAAGTAAGTGGCTTGTGCTGGCATATGCTAAGCTAGAAAGTATTTAAAGCACGGCAGGGTTCACCGGCCGTCATTGCAGGGCGTCCGGACGTATGCAACAAAAAGTGCTGGTGATTGAAAACAGTCAGGTTAGCCTGAACCTGATGGAAAAGCTGGTGCATAAGGCCAACCTAATCCCGGTTGGCGCCCGCTCGCTGTATGAGGCCAGACACAAATTCAGTCAGGCCACCCCTGAAGATTACCTGTGCGCGGTGGTGGGTTATCAGTTACCCGATGCCCCGGCCGGCGAAGCCATCGATTTCACCACCGGCGCTTTTCTGCCCACCATTGTGGTCACCGACGAAATCAGTAACCGCGTCCGCGATGCCGTCCTGGCCCGCGATGTGGTGGACTACGTACCCAAAGAAAACAACCAGGTTTACGATTATATCGCCCGCCTGCTGGCACGGCTGGACAAGAACCGTCATATCGGCGTGCTGGTCGTCCATGGGCGGCGGGGCCCCAGAGCCTACATGGCCTCGCTGCTGTATCGCCACAATTTCGCGGTATATCAGGTGAGTTCGGCCAAAGACGCCATGGCGGCGCTGGCGCAACGGCCCAATATCCAGCTTATTCTGACCGACAGTGCCCTGCCTGATGAATCGGGCACCCGTTTTATTGCCAATCTGCGCAAACTGTTTGCTAAGGAACAGCTGGCCATTATTGGGATTGCAGAGGGCAACAGTGCCGCCCTGTCGGCGCACTTTCTGAAAAGCGGTGCCAACGACTTTCTGCGCCTGCCGTTCTGCCATGAGGAGTTTCTCTGTCGCATTATGCAGAACGTGGAGCTGATGGAGAATGTCGAGTCAATTCGTAATGCAGCCAACACCGATTACCTCACCGGTCTGTCCAACCGGCGGCACTTTTTCTATACCCTGAGTATGGGCTACCAGACCCTGCCCTGTCCTCACGCGCTGGCATTACTGGATCTTGACTATTTTAAACGGATTAATGACACCCACGGCCACGATGCCGGTGATGTCGTGCTCAAAACTGTGGCTGAGTTACTGGCCAGTCATTTTAACGACGCGTTGGTGGCGCGGTTCGGGGGCGAGGAGTTTTGTGTCTATCTGCCGCATACCGACGCCGACACGGCCATCGAGAAAATGGAAGCCTTTCGTCGCCAGGTGGCGGGCTTACAGCTAAATGTGGAGCCGGCGGCGCCGTTTACCATCACCGTCAGTATCGGCATGACGTTTCAGCCGGCCGATAACGTTGAGAGCTTACTCACCGCCGCCGACCGTCTGCTGTATCAGGCCAAAGCCAACGGCCGCAATCAGGTGTGTGCCGACAGTTAGGCGCTACTTTGGCGCTGCGTAGCGCACCCGGCG
>JBPEWW010000238.1:0-9845 GCA_052032275.1 Alteromonas sp.
CAGCCGGGTGTGTACTGCAGTATGTCAAAGACACCCAGCGCACTGCCCTGCCCCATATTCGTCAGATCCAAAAAGAGCAGCAGCATACCCGCATTCAGTTAGATGCGGCGACCCGGCGCAATCTGGAACTGACCCATAATTTATCGGGTGGCCAGGACAATACCTTATTCAGTGTTCTGGATGCGACCTCCACCGCCATGGGCAGCCGGTTGTTGCAGCGCTATCTGCACGCGCCCATTACCGATCACCATGAACTGGTACAACGTCAGGATGCCATTGCGGCACTCACCGACGGCGATGCCGGCGCGGTGCGCGACACGCTTAAAGCCATTGGTGATATTGAACGTATCATGGCCAGACTCGCGCTGCGCTCTGCCCGTCCCCGGGACTTCTCACGCCTGCGTCAGGCCCTCAATCTGTTACCGCAATTGCAGCACATCCTGGCCGGCTTCGAGACGCCGCTGCTCCAGCAACTGGCCGATCACATTGGCGAATACCCGGAACTGCAGGCCCTGCTAAACCGTGCGATTGTGGACAACCCGCCGGTGGTGATCCGCGACGGCGGGGTCATCGCCCCGGGTTACCACGCTGAGCTTGATGACTTGCGGGCACTGTCGCAGGGGGCCACCGATTACCTTGATGCCATGGAGCAACGGGAACGTGAGCGCACCGGTATTGCCACCCTGAAGGTGGGCTACAACCGTGTCCACGGGTTCTTTATCGAAATCAGCCGCGCCGCCAGCGCCAATGCGCCGGCTGAGTATATTCGCCGGCAGACCCTGAAAAACACCGAACGCTTTATTACCCCGGAGCTTAAGGAGCATGAGGACAAGGTGCTGACCAGTCAGAGCCGCGCGCTGGCGCTGGAAAAGCAATTGTATGACGCCCTGTTCGACGCTGTTGCGCCAAACCTGAACGGCCTTATCGACAGCGCCGCCAGTCTGGCCAAACTGGACGTGCTGTGTGGCTTTGCCGAGCGCGCCGTCAGTCTGGATTTATACCGGCCCACGCTCACCCAGAATCGAGAGATCCGTTATCAGGCCGGGCGCCACCCGGTGGTGGAGCAGGTGATGAAAGACCCGTTCATTGCCAACCCGGTTACGCTGGATGACAGTCAGTCTATGCTGGTGATCACCGGCCCCAATATGGGTGGTAAGTCCACCTATATGCGCCAGACCGCGCTCATTGTACTGATGGCGTACCTGGGCTGCTTCGTCCCTGCGGAGCAGGCGGTTATCGGAAAGGTCGATCGCATCTTTACCCGCATTGGCGCATCGGATGATCTGGCGTCCGGCCGGTCTACCTTTATGGTGGAAATGACGGAAACCGCCAATATCCTGCACAATGCCACCGAATATTCACTGGTACTGATGGATGAAATCGGCCGCGGGACCAGCACCTATGACGGGTTGTCTCTGGCATGGGCGTGTGCCAGTTACCTGGCCCGCGAGCTGCGGGCTTATGCCCTGTTCGCCACCCACTACTTCGAACTGACGCAGCTGGCCGAGGCTGTCGAGACTGTCGTCAATGTGCACCTGGATGCGGTGGAACATGAGGATACCATTCGGTTTATGCACACCGTAGAACAAGGCGCGGCCAGTAAAAGTTATGGCTTGCAGGTAGCCCAGCTGGCAGGGGTGCCGAAAGCGGTGATCCACGCCGCCCGTCAAAAGCTGCAGCTGCTGGAAAGCAGTAGGGCCTTGGACAATGACCGCCCTACAGATACGCCAATGGACGCCCCGTCGCAGGCCAGCCTGACCTTTGAGGATAAGCCTCACCCGGTGCTGGATGCCCTGGACAACCTGGCACCGGACGAGCTCTCGCCGAGGCAGGCGCTGGACCTGTTGTATACCCTTAAGCGCCTGCGTCAGTCCTGACGTCCCCCTTGCCCGCCTGCAATCTAATTCGCCGGCGGGCAGGCAAACTGATTGTTTGCGTACTACTCTTTCGGTATACTATTACGCCGTCCAAGTGTGGCTGGCCGCTCTGGCCTGTAATCACACATTATCCTTACAACCCAACGCCTTAGGTTTCGCATGACAAATTATATTTTCGTCACCGGTGGTGTCGTATCATCGCTTGGTAAGGGTATTGCTGCTGCATCGCTGGCGGCAATCCTGGAAGCGCGTGGTCTCACCGTAACCATGTTAAAACTCGACCCTTACATCAACGTCGATCCGGGCACTATGAGCCCTATCCAGCATGGTGAAGTTTTCGTGACCGATGACGGCGCCGAAACCGACCTTGACCTGGGCCACTACGAGCGCTTCATTCGTACCCGCATGACAAAACGCAACAACTTCACGACCGGACGGGTGTATGAGGAAGTTCTGAAACGCGAGCGGCGGGGCGACTATCTGGGCGCGACCATTCAGGTCATTCCCCATATCACCAACGAAATTAAACGCCGGGTTGTCGAGGGTGCGCAGGGACACGACGTGGCTATTGTGGAAATTGGTGGCACGGTGGGTGACATTGAGTCTCAGCCGTTCCTGGAAGCTATCCGTCAGCTGGGAACCGAAGTAGGCCGTGAGCGTGCTATGTACATGCACCTGACGCTGGTGCCCTACATGCCGGCCTCAGGCGAAGTGAAAACCAAGCCTACCCAGCACTCGGTAAAAGAATTACGTTCTATCGGTATTCAGCCTGACATTCTGGTGTGCCGCTCAGTCAGTGCCCTACCCGCCACGGAGCGCTCAAAAATAGCCTTGTTTACCAATGTCGCTGAAAAAGCGGTCATCTCTTTAAAAGACGTCGACAGCATTTACCGTATCCCGGCCGCGCTGAAAGCACAGGGAATGGATGAGCTGGTGGTGGACCGCTTTGGCCTGAACTGTAAAGAAGCCGATCTGACCGAGTGGGAACAGGTGCTGTACGCCGAGTCTAACCCCACGGCCGAGGTCAACATTGGCATGGTGGGCAAATATGTCGAGCTGCCGGATGCATATAAGTCGGTGAACGAAGCACTGAAGCATGCCGGACTGAAAAACCGCCTGACCGTGAATATCCATCACATCGACTCGCAGGATGTGGAGAGCAAAGGCACCCAGATCCTGGAGCAGCTGGACGCCATTTTAGTGCCGGGCGGCTTCGGTGAACGCGGTATCGAAGGAAAAATTGCCGCGGTGAACTATGCCCGCGAAAACAAAGTGCCCTACCTGGGGATTTGTCTGGGCATGCAGGTGGCGCTAATTGAATTTGCCCGCAATGTGGCCGGCATGGAAGGCGCCAACAGCACCGAATTCGATCAGGACACGCCGTACCCGGTGGTTGGCCTGATCACAGAATGGCTGGATGCAGCCGGCACCAAAGAACAACGTGATGAATCATCCGACCTGGGCGGTACCATGCGCCTTGGCAGTCAGTTGTGTCACCTGATTCCGGGGACCCGGGTGCATGATATCTACGGCGGCGAAGAAATCTTTGAGCGCCACCGTCACCGCTACGAAGTAAACAACAACCTGCGCGATCAAATCGAGGCTGCAGGCCTGAAAGTAAGTGGTTTGTCCACTGACAAACGACTTGTCGAAGTCATCGAAATACCAGACCATCCGTGGTTTGTCGCCGGTCAGTTCCACCCGGAATTCACATCGACGCCGCGTGACGGCCATCCACTGTTTACCGGATTTGTGGCGGCGGCAGGCAAATATCAGAAAGCAAATCACTGATTTTAAAAATAAGAGACCGCTTCCTCCCGTGGTGGTCTCTCACAATTGTTGAGGAAATAACATGGCGAAAATTAGTCGCATTATCGGTAGAGAAATTTTGGACTCACGTGGTAACCCCACCGTTGAGGCGGATGTGATCCTGGAGTCAGGCATCATGGGCCGCGCCACAGCCCCTTCCGGTGCATCTACAGGCTCTCGTGAAGCGCTGGAACTGCGCGACGGCGACAAGTCACGCTATCTTGGCAAAGGTGTTTTAAAAGCAGTGGCCGCGATCAATGACGTCATTGCCCCGGCGCTGGTGGGTAAAGATCCCATCGCTCAGGAAGACATCGACAACGCAATGATTAGCCTGGACGGCACAGAAAACAAAGAAAAGCTGGGCGCCAACGCCATTCTGGCCGTGTCGCTGGCGGTGGCCAAAGCCGCCGCAGCAGAAAAAGGCGTTGCCCTGTACGAACATATCGCTGACCTTAACGGCACAGCCGGTAACTACTCTATGCCGGTACCCATGATGAACATCATCAACGGCGGCGAGCACGCCGACAACAACGTGGACATTCAGGAGTTCATGGTGCAGCCGGTGGGCGCGGCCAGCTTCAAAGAAGCGCTGCGAATGGGTGCAGAGATCTTCCATAGCCTGAAAAAAGTGCTGTCTGCTAAAGGCCTGAATACGGCGGTGGGCGACGAAGGTGGGTTTGCACCGAACCTAAGCTCTAATGCCGAAGCACTGGCCGTAATTGTGGAAGCCGTTGAAGCCGCCGGTTACAAAATGAATGAAGATGTCACGCTGGCACTGGATTGCGCGGCCTCAGAATTTTACAAAGACGGTCAGTACGTGTTGTCGGGTGAAAACAAAAGCTTCGACTCTGAAGCCTTTGGCGACTACCTGGCGGAGCTGGCGAACCAGTACCCCATCGTCTCCATTGAAGACGGTCTGGACGAAAGCGACTGGGACGGCTGGGCCAGCCTGACTAAAAAAATCGGCGACAAGGTACAGCTGGTAGGCGACGATCTGTTCGTTACCAACACCAAAATTCTGACCCGCGGCATCGAAAACGGCATTGGCAACTCTATTCTTATCAAGTTCAATCAAATCGGTTCGTTAACCGAGACCCTGAACGCCATTAAGATGGCCAAGGACGCCGGCTTCACAGCGGTCATTTCACACCGTTCCGGTGAAACCGAAGATGCCACAATTGCTGACCTGGCAGTAGGTACCGCAGCCGGCCAAATCAAAACCGGTTCACTGTGTCGCTCTGACCGGGTTGCCAAGTACAACCAACTGCTGCGCATTGAAGAAGCACTGGGCAGCCAGGCGGCCTACCGGGGGCGTTCTGAAATTAAGGGTCAGTAATCATCACTGATCTGCCGCCCGGTGTGCCGTAGCACTACCGTGGCGAACATTGACCACAGCAACGGGGCGATAGGCTTGGCTATCGCCCCTTTTTATTGGTACCTTAACTACCATTCATTCATACCACGCGTACACCATGGCCTCAGGTACTGACAATTTGTCCAGTCAGACTGACATTTTTGAAGTTAACAGCAGCACGGCAGCCACCTACCCCGGGTTCGCTGAGCTGTGCAATGCACTGTATGAGCGCGAGCTGCACGTGCTGGCCACGCAGGGCCCGACCCAGCTGCCATTACTGCGCCGACGCCTGCAGGGGCTCCCCCACCATATCCGTCGGGCGGCGTATTTTCTGGCCCGCAACAATGCCCCTATTGAGGTAGACAGCCACAACGCCAGCTGGCAGGCCAGGCAGGCTGCCACATGCCCGGCCAAGCGCAACGATCCGGATAAAACCGCCCAGTGGTACAGCCGCCACAGCGAATACGGCCTGGTCGTCCCCGTGCATGTGCAGAGCATTGAGGGTGACCACATTGAGCTTGATTCTATCGATATGCTGCAGGCCGGTGAACAGACGCTACACACGAATAAGCATGGCTGGTTCCGTACTGACGGCGAGCCGGTAGATGCTACCGCGCCCAACGCTGTGCGGCGGCGTTTATTGCGGCCGTCAAAACCCGTTATGACGGCGGCCTGCTGTGGTCACAGCTGGAATCATAAAGGCCGTCGCTCACCCCGGGCGTTAACCCTGCGGGAAATGTTGCTATCCGGGAATATTAACTGGAAAACCTTTCGGTTGCCCGCCACCCGCTAACCTGCCCTTTACGTTTGCGTAAACATAAACAATCAACAAGTTCAATCGCCAGGCAAAACTTATAACCTTTTATTATATGACACCTTGTAAAGAAAGGTTGACCTGCCTGGTTAGCGCGGTTACATTGAGTCCATCAACCGGACGCAGCAAACAGGTATACGCACCATGTACCGTCATTTTCTATCGCTACTACTTCTCATGGCAGCCAGACTGCACGGGTAGATTGCGTCCAGCAATACATAGCGAAAACCCGTGCTTTGCACGGGTTTTTTTTTAACTTAACAAAAGAGAACAGGCCATGACTGATCAGGTTAAAATCTTTGATACCACGTTACGGGACGGTGAGCAGGCGCTGCCCGCCAGTCTCAGCGCCAAAGAGAAACTCCAGATTGCACTGGCCCTGGAGCGGCTTGGTGTCGATATTATCGAGGCCGGCTTTCCGGTTTCCTCGCCGGGCGATTTCCGTTCGGTGCAGATGATTGCCCGGGAAGTGAAAAATGCCACCGTGTGTGGCCTGGCCCGTGCCCTGCCTGCCGATATCGACGCCTGTAATGACGCGCTGAAGGTGGCAGATAACTTTCGGATTCATACCTTTATCGCCACCTCGGATATTCACGTCGGGGCCAAGCTTAAAAAGTCCCAGGACGAAGTGGTCGAGATGGCGGTCGCGGCAGTGAAGCGTGCCCGGCGCTACACCGCCGATGTGGAATTCTCCTGTGAGGATGCCGGCCGTACGCATATTGATTATTTGTGCCGCATGGTAGAGGCGGCCATCAGTGCCGGTGCCGCTACGGTAAACATTCCTGACACCGTCGGCTATACCACACCCACTGAGTTCGGGCAGATTATTGCGCAGCTGTTTAACCGGGTGCCGAATATCGATAAAGCCACCATTTCGGTGCACTGTCATAACGATCTCGGCCTTGCGGTTGCCAATTCACTGGCGGCCGTCGAACAGGGTGCCCGGCAGGTGGAGTGCACCATTAACGGTATTGGTGAACGCGCCGGTAATGCTGCGTTGGAAGAGATTGCCATGATCCTGAAAACCCGCCGCGCCATGCTGGGCCTGGATACCCGCATAAACTCCAGCGAAATCTCGCGCACCTCCCGGCTGGTCAGCCAGCTGTGTAATATGCCCGTGCAATCGAACAAAGCCATCGTGGGCGCCAATGCCTTTAGTCACTCTTCCGGCATCCACCAGGATGGCGTCCTGAAAGCCCAGAATACCTACGAAATCATGACGCCGGAAAGCGTCGGCATCAATAAAAACAACCTGAACCTGACCTCACGCTCAGGGCGCCACGTCATCCGGCACCGGTTGCAGGAGCTGGGCTATCAGCCGGAAGAGTACGATTTGGAGGCGGTCTATCAGGCGTTTCTGACCCTGGCTGATAAGAAAGGACAGGTGTACGACTACGATTTGGAAGCCCTGCTGTTTTTCGATAAGCAAAAACATGAGCAGGCCTATTACGAGCTGGAATATCTGCAGGCTAACTCTGGCCGGGAGATTGTTCCCAGCGCCACCGTGCGGTTACGGGTGGGTGACGCCACAGTCACCGCCTCTGCCATTGGTAACGGGCCGGTCGATGCCGCCTATAACGCCATTATCGACATGATCCAGCTGGACGGGGTGGAACTGGTGGATTTTGCACTGGACTCCAAAGGTGAAGGGGCCGATGCACTGGCCCAGGTGAGCGTGATTGCCGAGTACAAAGGCCGCCGCTTCCACGGCATAGGGCTGGCTACAGACATTGTGGAGGCCGGGGTAAAAGCGCTGATCTTCGTATTAAACAATACCCACCTGGCCGACCAAATCGACCAGCAGAAAAACCAACAAGAACGTATAGCAGGAGTGTAAATGAGCCAGTATTCCATTGCAGTTTTAGCCGGTGATGGCATTGGCCCGGAAGTCATGCAGGAAGCCGACAAAGTGCTGAGTGCGGTCGAGCAAAAATTTGGCAAGACCTTTGTGCGCAAGGCCTACCCGGTGGGCGGATTTGCTATCGACACCGAAGGTGAGGCATTGCCTGCCGCCACGCTGAGCGGCTGTGAGCGCGCGGACGCAGTGCTGTTCGGTTCCATCGGCGGCCCCAAATGGGACACCCTGCCGCTGGAGCAGCGCCCTGAACGCGCCGCCCTGCTGACCCTGCGCAGCCATTTTGATTTATTCAGTAACCTGCGCCCGGCGCGGATCTACCCCGGTCTGGAAGCCTTATCACCGCTACGTTCTGATATTGCTGCCAGCGGCGTGGACGTGCTGGTGGTCAGGGAACTGACCGGTGGGATCTACTTTGGCCAGCCTAAAGGCCGCGAAGGCAGTGGCGAAGAGGAGTTTGCCTTTGACACCATGCGCTATTCCCGTCGCGAAATTCGCCGCATCGCCGTTTCGGCCTTTGAGGCAGCCCGTAAACGCCGGGGTAAGGTGACCTCGGTAGACAAAGCCAACGTGCTGGTCACCAGCCGTCTGTGGCGGGAGGTCACCGAGGAAGTGGCCACCGGGTATCCGGATGTCACCCTGGAACATATCTACATTGACAATGCCACCATGCAGATAATGAAAAACCCGGCCCAGTTCGATGTCCTGTTGTGCTCAAACCTGTTCGGAGACATTGTCTCTGACGAATGCGCCATGATGACCGGCTCAATGGGCCTGTTACCTTCAGCCAGCCTCAACGGCGACGGCTTCGGCCTGTATGAGCCCGCGGGTGGCTCCGCCCCCGACATTGCCGGTCAGGGTATTGCCAATCCGATTGCGCAGATCCTGTCAGCGGCCATGATGCTGCGCTTCAGCCTGAACCTGACTGCAGCGGCCGATGCCATTGAGCAGGCCGTGGTCGCCACACTGGAAAAGGGCGTGGTTACCGGCGAGTTACTGCCCGCCAGCGAGCGACACCGTGCTGCTACGACCGCCCAGGTGGGCGATGAAATTGTTCGCCAGATCCACGCACAGGAGTAAACCATGGCTCAAACCTTATACGATAAAGTGTGGCAGGCGCATATTGTTGATCAAATCGGTGATGACAGCCTGATCTACATTGATCGTCACCTTATTCACGAAGTGACTTCCCCACAGGCCTTTGCCGGCCTTAACGAAAAAAGCCGTCGGGTGCGCCGCCCCGATCGCACTTTTGCCACCATGGATCACAGCATTTCTACCCGTTCACTGGCGTTAGATGCATGCGGACCGCAAAATGCACTGCAGTTACAGACCCTGGCGAAAAACTGCGAACAACACGGCATCAGACTGTATCCGGTGGGCCACCAGAAACAGGGGATCGTGCATGTCATGGGACCGGAACTGGGCCTGATCCAGCCTGGTATGACCGTAGTGTGCGGTGACTCCCATACCGCCACACACGGCGCCTTTGGGGCACTGGCATTTGGTATCGGTACCTCGCAGGTGGAGCACGTGCTGGCCACCCAGACCCTGAAGCAGAGTAAAGCGAAAAGCATGCTGGTGCAGGTGAACGGCACCTTACCTACCGGTATCACAGCCAAAGACATCATTCTGGCTATTATTGGGGAGATTGGCCATGCCGGGGCCACCGGGCATGTCATCGAGTACGCCGGTGAAGCCATTCGCGCGCTGTCGATGGAAGAGCGCATGACCATCTGCAATATGAGTATTGAAGCCGGTGCCAAAGCCGGCATGATTGCCCCTGATGAAACTACCTTTGCGTATTTACAGGGGCGCGAGTTTGCCCCGTCTCACGCTCACTGGGATGCTGCGGTCGCGGCATGGAAGACATTGCGCAGCGATGACGACGCACAGTTCGATACCACTGTTACATTGCAGGCCGAAGACATTGCGCCGCAGGTCACCTGGGGCACCAACCCCGGCCAGGTGATTGGCGTCAATGCCCCGGTCCCGTCCCCGGACGACTTTGCTGATCCCATTGAACAGGAAAGCGCGCGTAAAGCGCTCGCTTATATGGGCTTAACGGCCGGCCAGAAGCTGGCAGACGTGCCGGTCAGTCATGTATTTATCGGCTCGTGTACCAACAGCCGCATT
>JBPEWW010000239.1:0-3287 GCA_052032275.1 Alteromonas sp.
GCACATATCTTCTGTACCGAAGAGCAGATCATGGACGAGGTGTGTAGCTGCATCGACATGATCTACGATGCGTACAAAACCTTTGGCTTTGAAAAGATTGCGGTAAAACTGTCGACCCGCCCTGACAAGCGTGTGGGCAGCGACGAAATCTGGGACAAAGCCGAAAAAGCCCTGGCCGATGCACTGGTATCAAAAGATATCGAATTCCAGTATTTGCCGGGCGAGGGCGCATTTTATGGTCCAAAAATCGAATTTACACTGTATGACTGTCTTGACCGGGCATGGCAGTGCGGCACCGTGCAGGCTGATTTCTCAATGCCGGGCCGCTTAGGCTCAACCTATGTGGCAGAAGATGGTGAGCGCCGGGTGCCGGTGATGATTCACCGTGCAGTGCTGGGGTCGCTGGAGCGTTTCATTGGTATTCTGACTGAGGAATATGCCGGCTTCTTCCCATTGTGGCTGGCGCCACAGCAGATTGTGGTCATGAATATTACCGACAGCCAGGCAGACTATGCCAATAAAACTGTACAAAAATTGCAGGAAATGGGCTTTCGGGCAAAGTCTGACTTGAGAAATGAGAAAATAGGCTTTAAAATTCGCGAGCACACCCTAAAGCGTGTCCCATACATGCTGGTGGTCGGTGATAAAGAACGCGATGCAGGCCAGGTCGCCGTGCGTTCGCGCCGGGGTGATGACATGGGCAGTATGCCGATTGACGAATTCATTGCCATGGCACAGCAACAAGTTGCCGATAAAACCATTTAATCATGTTATGATGGTTTAATAACGCGCTTGCCCGATGGGAAACGGGCAGGCACACGATTTTAGTTTTTGGAGGAATAGCACATTAAAGGCGCTAACAATAAGGCTCAGGGCAGCAAAGCCCGCATCAACGACGAAATTAAAGCCAGAGAAGTCCGCTTAATCGGGCCCGATGGTGAGCAGGTAGGTGTTGTAACGCTGGCTGAAGCGGTACAAACAGCAGAGGACGCGAGTCTGGACCTTGTCGAAATCAGTCCGAATGCTGAGCCGCCAGTCTGTAAAGTTATGGACTATGGCAAATTCCTCTTTGAAAAAAGTAAAGCTCAGAAAGAGCAGAAGAAAAAACAGAAGCAAATTCAGGTCAAGGAGGTTAAATTCCGCCCTGGCACTGATGAAGGCGATTACCAGGTAAAACTGCGCAACCTGCGTCGCTTTCTGGAAGGTGGCGATAAAACCAAAGTAACGATCCGCTTCCGCGGCCGTGAAATGGCGCACCAGGAGATTGGTATTGAGCTGCTGAATCGCGTTAAAGGTGATTTAGAAGACATTGCCACTTGCGAGTCTTTTCCACGTCGTGTGGAAGGCCGTCAGATGATCATGGTGCTAGCCCCACACAAGAAGCAGTAGTGGTCTAAAGTTTCCGGGAATCTGCAACCTGGAACACCCTGCTGTAAATATTAACCGACCATCGGTGCTGCACACCCACAGGTCGATATTAACAATGCGGAGTTTTAGCAATGCCTAAAATGAAAACTGTAAGCGGTGCCGCCAAGCGTTTTAAGAAAACGGGTTCTGGCCGCTTTAAGAGCAAACAGTCTCACTTGCGTCACATTCTGACCAAGAAGAGTACTAAGCGTAAACGTCACCTTCGTGGCAAAAAACTGGTTCATGATGCCGACACCAAACTGGTGCAGCGCATGTTGCCTTACGTTTAAGACTAGAGGAGACTGATTAATGGCTCGAGTAAAACGCGGCACGATTGCACGTGCACGTCATAAAAAAGTCCTCAAGCAGGCAAAAGGTTATTACGGTGCCCGCTCACGCGTATATCGCGTAGCAGTACAAGCTGTAACGAAAGCTGGTCAATACGCTTACCGTGACCGTCGCAACAAAAAGCGTCAATTCCGTCAACTGTGGATTGCACGTATTAACGCGGCAGCGCGTCAAAATGGTATGTCATACAGCCGTTTCATCAACGGTCTGAAAAAAGCGTCTGTCGAAATCGATCGTAAGATCCTTGCCGACATCGCGGTACATGACAAAGCGGCATTCAGTGCGTTAGTCGAAGCGGCTAAAGGCGCACTAGCTTAATTATTAACTAATTAAGTTTAAGTTCTTTCGGAAAACGGCGAGCAGGATGCTCGCCGTTTTTCGTTTTCCTCCCGCCTAAATTTCTTGCTCTGCCTGCCATTTCTCCGGCAAATCTCTGAGCGCCTTTCCCCCTGACAAATTAATTAGTGAAATTCTGTCATTATCAGCTTGTTAGGGTAGCCTGCATAATTGTCTGTCGTGTAAACTAGCGGGCTTTAACACAATACTTGACGGTGACACGCTGTCAGCTATTTCACGCAACATGTCATTTGAGGATTCCGATGGAGCTTGATTCCATTATCAGTCAGGCCAAGGGCCAGATTGACGCTGCCGAAGATGCAGCCACACTCGACCAGGTGCGCGTCGAATTCATGGGCAAAAAAGGCAAACTGACCGAAATGCTTAAAGGTCTGGGTAAACTGTCTGCCGAAGAACGTCCTGCCGCAGGCCAGAAAATTAACCAGGCGAAACAGCAAATTCAGCAAGCCATTGCCGCCAAGGGTGACGCATTGCGCGAAGCAGAAATGAATGCGCAGCTGGCAGAAGAAGCCATTGATGTGACGCTGCCAGGCCGCACGGTATTGCCCGGCAACCTGCACCCGGTGAGTCGTACCATTGCCCGTATCGAGTCCTTTTTTGGCGAACTGGGCTTTGCGGTGAAAACCGGCCCTGAAGTAGAAGACGGTTTTCATAATTTCGATGCACTGAATATTCCGGCTAATCACCCGGCCCGTGCCGATCATGACACGTTTTACTTTAACCCGGACGTGATGCTGCGCACGCAGACATCCGGCGTGCAGATCCGCACCATGGAAGCTGAAGCGCCGCCGCTGCGGATCATCTCGCCAGGCCGGGTATACCGAAACGACTACGATCAGACTCACACCCCCATGTTCCATCAGGTGGAAGGTCTGATGGTGGATAAAAACGTGAGCTTTACTGAGCTGAAAGGAATTTTGCACGACTTCCTGAATCACTTCTTCGAAGAATCGCTGCAAGTCCGCTTCCGTCCCTCGTATTTCCCGTTTACCGAGCCGTCTGCCGAAGTGGATGTGATGGGCAAAAATGGCCAGTGGCTGGAAGTGCTGGGCTGCGGCATGGTGCACCCCAATGTCCTGAAGGCGGTGAATATTGACCCGGAAACCTATACCGGCTTTGCCTTCGGTATGGGCGTTGAGCGCCTCACCATGTTGCGCTACGGCGTGACCGATCTC
>JBPEWW010000024.1:0-2899 GCA_052032275.1 Alteromonas sp.
GGTTCAGGTGCGACACATCCGAGCCAATGAAGCCCGGCGAGGTGATCCCCACCTGTGCGTTCATGTTGGCACCATCCATGTAAACCTGGCCACCATACTCATGTACGATGTCACAAATCTCACGGATAGTTTCTTCATAAACGCCATGGGTCGATGGGTAGGTAATCATCGCACACGACAGATTATCACCCACTTCCTGCGCTTTCTTACGCAGGTCGTCCAGGTCCACATTGCCGTTTTTATCGCAATTTACCACCACCACTTTCAGGCTCACCATTTGTGCTGAAGCGGGGTTTGTCCCATGGGCAGAACTGGGGATCAGGCATACGTTACGGTGCCCTTCGCCACGACTCTCATGATAACGCTGAATGGCCAGCAGCCCCGCATATTCACCCTGCGCCCCTGAATTAGGCTGCATCGACAGCGCGTCATACCCGGTGATATTGATCAGCCACTCACTCAGCTCACTGATCATTTCCTGATAGCCTGCCGCTTGCTCAACCGGCGCGAACGGGTGCAGCTGACCAAACTCGGGCCAGGTGACCGGGATCATTTCCGCCGTGGCGTTTAGCTTCATGGTACATGAGCCCAGTGAAATCATTGAGTGATTCAGGGCCAGATCTTTATTTTCCAGTGACTTGATATACCGTAACATCTCAGTTTCTGAGTGGTATTTGTTAAATACTTCATGCGTGAGGATGTCACTGGTTCTTTTCAGCTCACCCGGAATGCCGTTCTTGTCCTGGGTAGTGACTTCAGCGTCCAGATCTTCCACGGTCAGACCGTGATCGTCGCCCAGCAGCACATTCAACAGCGTCATAACATCACTGCGGGTGGTGGTTTCGTCCAGCGACACGCCCACTGCGCCGTCAAGATCGCCGCGTAAGTTGATACCAGCCTCGTAGCCGGCCTGCAGTACTGCTGCCTTATCGTCAACCTGCACGGTCAGCGTATCGAACCAGGTGCTGTGTTTAAGCGCCAGGCCTTTCAGTGTAAGGCCGGTTGCCAGAATAGAGGTAAACCGGTGAATACGCTCGGCGATCGTCTTTAAGCCCTGCGGCCCGTGATACACGGCATAAAAAGAGGCCATATTCGCCAGCAGCACCTGGGCGGTACAGATATTGGAGTTGGCTTTTTCACGACGAATGTGTTGTTCGCGGGTTTGTAGTGCCATCCGCAACGCCTGATTACCGCGCGAGTCTTTGCTGACGCCAATAATCCGGCCAGGCAGCGAGCGCTTGTAGCTGTCACGGGTTGCAAAAAACGCGGCATGTGGACCACCGTACCCCATGGGTACGCCGAACCGCTGCGCACTGCCCAGTGCAACATCGGCGCCCAGCTCGCCAGGTGACTTCAGTAATACCAGGCTCATCAGGTCAGCCGCAACTGACACAATCCCTTTTTTGGCCTGTACTGCCGCAATAACACCCCGGATATCGCTGATTTCCCCTGTGGTTGACGGGTACTGCAACAGCGCGCCAAACACATCATGCTCAGCCGCTTCTTCGGCAGGGCCAGACACAATACCAAAGCCAAACATTTCCGCACGGGTAGCGACCACGTCCCGGGTTTGCGGATGTACATCATCGGCGATGAAATACAAATTGGCTTTTTTGTTTTTGGAAACCCGTTTAGACAGTGACATGGCTTCCGCAGCCGCTGTGCCCTCATCCAGTAACGAGGCCGAGGCCAGCTCAAGCCCGGTTAAATCTATCGTCAGTTGCTGGAAGTTAAGGATCGCTTCCAGCCGGCCCTGGGCAATTTCTGGCTGGTAGGGTGTGTAAGCCGTATACCAACCCGGATTCTCAAGTACGTTACGCAGAATGACATTCGGCACATGGGTGTCGTAATACCCCATCCCGATAAAAGACCGGTTTACGGTATTTTTCTGTGCCACTGCCTTGAGCTCTGCCAGTGCCTCTACTTCCGTGGCGCCCTCGCCCACCGCGAGAGGTTTATCCAGCTCGATACCTGCCGGCACTGTCTGCGACATCAGATCATCAAGCGAGCTGGCACCAATGGTTTCCAGCATGGCCTGAATTTCCTGCTCGCCGGGGCCGATATGGCGACGAACGAATGAATTTTTTTGCTCCAGTTGAGCCAGTGTAGAAGAATTCGACATAACGTTATTTAAGCATCCGCGATTAGTAAAAAGACAAAAGGGGCAACCCAGCCGCCCCTTTTTTATTCATTGTGCTGGACTTGTCGCGTCGGCGATCAGTCCTCGTCCAACGTGCTTTCGTAAGCTTCAGCGTCCAGCAGGTTTTCAAATTCCGCTGCATCTTCTGCTTTAATTTTGAACATCCAGCCATCACCGTACGGGTCGGAGTTCACCAGCTCAGGTGAATCTTCCAACTCTTCATTGACGGCAACCACTTCACCGGTAAGCGGCGTATACACATCTGAAGCCGCTTTAACTGATTCAGCCACGGCCACGTCGTCACCCGTGCTCACTTCGTCACCCACATCCGGCAACTCGACAAATACCATGTCACCCAGCAAATCCTGGGCATGCTCAGAAATTCCTACTGTGAATACGCCGTCGCCTTCCGGGCGAACCCACTCGTGAGACGCTGCATAGCGTAAGTCTTTTGGGATATTGCTCATAATTGTTCCTGCTTTTTATCTTTTGAATTTACAATACACTTTTACCGTTACGGACGAAGCTGGGCTTAACCACTTTTACTGTAACCCACTTCTTGCGCATTTCCACTTCTACGGTGTCGCCTACGCCGGCTGGTACACGGGCCATTGCGATGGCGTGCCCCAGTGTCGGTGAGAAGGTCCCTGAGGTAATTACCCCTTCACCGTTTTCAGTGCGCACTTTTTGACCGTGACGGAGCACGCCCTTGTCGGTCATCACCAGTCCAATCAGTTTGTCGGTGCCTGCTTCACGCTG
>JBPEWW010000240.1:0-6221 GCA_052032275.1 Alteromonas sp.
GATTACAAAATCACTGTCGATGCTGTAAGTGGCGGCGTGCCCAGCTCGGTGACAGTGGAGCTGTTAAATGGCGATGGTTCACCGAAACGGGATGCGTCTGGCAGCGCGATCACCTATCCGCCTGTGGCCATTACGTCAGGCTACACCGAATTACCCGGTGGTATTGAAATTGATTTTACCGCCAGCTCCGGCTATGCCGTGGGCAATGAGTTTTTGCTGCAACCGACCAAGACAGCTGCCTCTGACATCAGCATGGCAACCAGCAGACCGGAAGATTTGGCATTTGCTTCGCCGTTACGGGCAACCCCTGATCCGGCTAATCTCGGCTACGCTAAAGTATCCGCTGTCAAAGTTACCAATACCGAAGTGGATTCCACGCTTGGAGCCGATGCTTCAGCCTTCAATGGCGCCGGTGGGATCCATGACCTGGCCGGCTCACCCAGCGCCAGTGTCGGGGCGCCGGCAGAGATTGTGTTTACCTCTGCAAGTAGTTTTCAGGTTCTCGACGGTGAGTCTCCTGCCAACGTGATTACTAATGTAACCGGCGTGACCGACTACACCGACTTGTTAGCGCAGGCACAGGCCAATGGCTCAGGGCCGGCGTGGCCAGCGGCCTTTTCGTCGCTGAACGATTATCCCGGGTATGACATTAGTCTGGATGGCGCCCCGCAGGCCGGTGATAGCTTTTCACTGACCTACAATACTGATGGCTTTGGGGACAACGCCAATGCGCTGGCGATGGCTGCCCAGCAAAGAAGCAATCAGGTGCAGCTGAGCTCCAATGCCAGCAGTCAGCCACGCACATTTCATGATGCCTATTCCTCACTGGTAGGACGGATTGGAGAACAGGCGTCTTCTGCCGATATATCATTACAGGCAGCGGAAACGATGAAAGTGCAATCCGAAAACTGGTTCGATTCCATCTCCGGCGTGAGTCTGGATGAGGAAGCCGCCAAACTGGTGCGCTACCAGCAATCTTATGCCGCTGCAGCGCGTATACTCAGTACAGCGCAGGATTTGTTTAATACCATATTACAGGCAGCCAGGTAAGTTAAATGCGGATATCCACCAATCAGATATATGATCAGAGCATCCGGGCGATCATGGATAATCAGCGCGGCCTTGCCGAGACCCAGGAGTCACTGGCCACCGGCAAGAAGCTTAACCGTCCCTCGGATGATCCCGTCGGTGCGGCCAAGGTGATCCGGTTAACCGAAGAGCTGGATCAGCTGAATCAGTACCAGCGCAACATCGACCTGGTGACAGGTTCCCTGGAGCAGCAGGAAGCGGTACTGAGTAATATTAATGACGCTGCAAATCGGGCCCGGACGTTAGCCATTCAGGCGGGCTCGGGGGTGCTGTCTGACGCGGATCGCCGTGCCATTGGCGCCGAAATGGAGCAGCTGCGGGATGAAGTCTTTGACCTGATGAATACCCAGGATGCCGACGGTAACTATATCTTTGCCGGGCATCAGTCGCAGAGTCAGGCCTTCACGCTAAATCCTGCCGCTACCACTAACCCGGTGTCGTTTGCCGGCGATGCCGGTGAAAACTCGGTGCAGTTATCTGACAGCACCCGGGTGCAAAGCACCTCCAGTGGCCAGGAAGTATTTCAAAATGTCCTCGCCCGGCGTGACTTTGCCATTTCCGGGACACCCACAGCCAGTGTTCAGGCGTCGCAGGTGACCGGGCAGGGGACATTCGATACTTTTCATAAAGACAATTACGATCCGGTCACGCCAGGCAATAATAATTTTCGCCTGACCCTGCAGGCCGGTAATCAGGCGCAGCTGACCAATATCAATTCCGGTGCCGTGGTGGATACCGTCAGCTATACCGCCGGCGAGCCATTTGTCGTCAAAGGCATGCAATTTACGTTGTCCGGGTCGGCTGGCGATACCGTGGATATCTCGCTGAATCCGCCTGAGAAGAAGAATCTCGCTAACACCATTAATGACCTTTATCGGGCCCTCACTAACAACACCAGCGGCGTGAATTTGCAGGAGTCAATCAACGATGCGGTGGTGGGAATTGATAATGCGCAGCAAAAAATTGCCTTAGAACGCTCCTCGATTGGTGGGCGACTGAATGTGGCGGAGTCCATTTATGAAACCAACCTGGATTTGGAAATTGCTGCAAAAGAAACCCGTTCGTCTATTGAAGACGTGGATTACGCAGAAGCATCAGCAGAATTTGCCAAACAGGAAACGGCACTGAATGCGGCCCTGGCCACGTTTCCGCGGATCTCCAATTTAAGTCTCTTCGACTACATCTCGTAACCGGTTAGCCCCTGTTACCCTCGCCAGATATACCCGCACCTGGTTGTCCAGGTGCTGCGAGTAATACGAGAGGTAAATCGCATCGCCACGAATATGTAAGCCCGGATAGCTGTTGTCACCGGCACTGGGCAGAGTCAGGCACGGTGTCAGTTTGCCGGTGGCCAGATGAAGCGTCCACACACGGGTGACCAGCGCCTTGCCGGTAAACTCCCGGCCTGCAACCAGCATTGTATCCCGGGTAAGGGGGTGCCACACCGGCCCGCCAATATAGCAACCCAGATCCTGCCATCGCCAACGGGTATAGGGCGCCTGGCTCACACCCAGTTGTGCGGTGAAGGTATCGGCATCCCGGCGCACGAGGGCCCACAGCTTGCCTGTAGGGTCAATGTGAAGATCGCTTTCGTTGGGATACCCCAGCTGGTGTTTGCGCAGCGATAAGGTGTGCGGGTTTATACAAAACATACGCTTACCCGGGTGACCCCGGTATAAATCCACTCTGTCCTGTGCGCGGTTATACGCCAGTCCCACCGCCTCATCACCCAGCCAGCGAATGCGCCATAGCCACCACCCCGGCAAGCCGAGGTGATGCGAAGCCGACCAGCTGCTGCCATCTTCTGAAAACCAGCTTAGCATTTTTCTGCCTAAGGTCCGGTTCTCCTGATCGGCATGGCGGGCCTGTGCAATCAGCCATACTCTTCCGCAACTGTCACGACTCAGTTTGGGATCCCGCAAATCATGGTCGGGGATCGCGATACACTGACGGCTTATCGCCTTTCCTGCAAGCGTCAGCGTGCTTATTTCAATGACCCCATCGCGGCTGATGTGGTCAGTGGCCTGGCGATAACAACACAACAGGTGATCGTCACCAGCTGGCAGTAAATCGGTAAACGCACTGTGCTGGGCCCGTGAGGAAATCCGCTGTACCTGATCGATCTTCAGTACATTTTTAATCATAAAATTACCCTTAAAAACGTAGGCTTAGATGAGTATAAGCGGCAATACGCTGCCGCTCTACGGCAATTTTTGCAAATTTTATTAAAGGGAAATTTACTTACGTCGATAACATTTATGAGAGAGCCAGTTCATCAATTACCCCTCAGGTGTTGATGTCTACTAAAAATGTAACCGCCGGAAGCCCCGGCTGCCAGCTTACGCTGGACTGAGAGTGTAGGAGAGACTTATGTCTATGTACGTCAATACCAATGTGTCTGCATTGAATGCACAGCGTCAATTATTTGATACCAGCAATTCTTTGAGCACGTCTTTCGAGCGTCTGTCGTCAGGCTTCCGTATCAACAGTGCTGCTGATGATGCTGCAGGTCTGCAGATTTCTGACCGGATGACCTCGCAAATCCAAGGCCTGAACCAGGCTGTTCGTAATGCCAACGATGCTATTTCACTGTCGCAAACCGCTGAAGGCGCGCTGGACGAAACGACGACTGCACTGCAGCGTATTCGTCAGCTGGCTATTCAGTCGCAAAACGGTATCAACAGCTCGTCTGACCGTGCTGCGCTGCAAAAAGAAGTGGCTGCGCTGAAAACCGAACTGTCCCGTATCGGTAGCCAGACTGAATTTAACGGCGTTAAAGTACTTAACGGTACTTTCTCTGCAGCTTTCCTGGTAGGTGCTAACGCCGGCCAGACCATTAGCGTAAACCTGTCCAGCACCAATGGTGCAAGCTATGGGGCATCAGGTTTAGGTGTCGGTTCTGTAGACATTTCTACGGCTGCAGGTGCCAGTGCTGCACTGACCTCAATCGACAGTGCTATTTCCTCAATTGGTGGCACCCGTGCCGACCTGGGTGCGCTGCAAAACCGCTTCCAGTCTACCATTCGTAACCTGAGCAACATCTCAGAAAACGTTTCTGGTGCACGTTCACGTATCCGTGATACTGACTTTGCTACCGAGACAGCAGAACTGACCCGCAACCAGATCCTCCAGCAGGCAAGCACCACGGTCTTGTCGCAGGCGAATCAGCGTCCTCAGGCTGCACTGTCGCTGTTGGGTTAATAACCTAATTTCGCGCAGGAATGGGCCAGGAGGTAGTGTTTCGGGTAGCCACCCGTCGCGAGAATTCGCTCAGTCTCCTAACGTAGAGCGATTGGCCGGACGCAAGTCCGGCTTTTTTCCTGACCTAACATATTGAAAATTAAGCTTTATAAAAATTTAGCGAAAAATTGCTAAAGGATTTTTCGTGTCCGAACGATAACTAAATTGTAGGCACTGGGAATAACAAAAATAAACCGGGCCTCATACGTGAAACTGCCGCAACAATGACGGCAGAACACGGAAGCAGAGTGAAACCGCCGCTAATAATAACAACACGGTTCGCTCAACCAGATACCAAAAATAATAATAACAGGGTCTGGAAACAAAAAATCGTTAGGAGATTATTATGAGCTTATTCGTTAGCAAGTATGGCTCGTCGCTGAATGCGCAGCGGCAGTTGTTCACTTCAAAGATACACCTGGCCACGGCCTTTGATGGGGTAGCCTCCGGTTTCCGGAACAACAGCATCAAAGGGCTCGCACCTGGTTTGCGACTCTCCGGTCGCATCACGTCACATATCATTCACAAGGCCCGCACTTTGCTTATGGGCCAGGCATACCTGCGCCGGCAAACGGCAACGCAGTTGTCACCGGGATAGGCTGAATTGCCCACCGGGTACAATACCGCGGCAGATGGTTGCCGACCCACGAATAGAAGTTTTTACAGGATTACGGAAAAAGCACGCTGAACGGCAACATGGGATGATTTTAGATTACCGTGTTGACTGCTAAAGCTGCTGACTGGCAGGAATGAAGCCAGGAGGTAGTGAGAGGTATGAGGTCTGGAACAACAGACCTGCCTGTCAGCAAAGCATGGGAGTGACCCATACTCGTTTAGCATTGCTTTACCAGGCACAAGGCCCGGCAAAGCGTCAGTTTTTTATCACTGACATAATAAGCAAAGCACAGGCTGTGCCAATACGTTAAGAGTTTATTAAAAAAACGCGCAGATAATAAAACCAATAGCGCATTTTCAATTGTTAGGAGAGACCCATGAGTCTGTACGTAAATACCAATGTTTCATCACTGAATGCACAACGCCAACTGTTCACTACCAATGATAACCTGAGCACGGCATTTGAACGCTTATCTTCGGGTTTTCGCATTAACAGCGCCGCTGACGATGCTGCCGGCCTGCAAATTTCAGATCGCATGACTTCACAAATTCAGGGTCTGAACATGGCCGTGCGAAACGCCAACGACGGTATTTCCCTGGCCCAGACCGCCGAAGGGGCGATGCAGGAAATTACCACGGCGCTGCAGCGTATCCGGGTGCTGGCTGTGCAGTCACAAAACGGTATCAACTCATCGTCTGACCGTGCGGCACTGCAAAAAGAAGTGGCGGCACTGAAAAATGAAATCAGCCGTATTTCTACCGACACCCAGTTCGGTGGTGTGAACCTGCTGGACGGGACGTACTCTGCGACCTTCCTGGTGGGCTCCAATGCTGGCCAGACCATCAGTGTAAATATTTCGAGCACCGGCGGATTCGGATTTTCCGGGCTCACGAACGGCAACAGTGATTTGACTATTGCGACCGCCGCGGGCGCGTCAGCCGCTCTGGCTACCATTGACTCGGCCATTTCCACAATTGACGCGAAACGGGCAGACCTGGGTGCCATTCAAAACCGTTTCCAGTCGACTATTCGTAACCTGAGTAACATCTCAGAAAACGTATCTGCGGCAAGATCACGCATCCGGGATACAGATTTTGCCACCGAGACGGCAGAACTGACCCGTAACCAGATTCTTCAGCAGGCAAGCACGACAGTACTGTCGCAGGCGAACCAGCGTCCACAGGCAGCGTTATCGTTACTGGGTGGGTAAATAAGACAGGCGTAAGTTTGGGAAGGAGTTGAGAGGCCGTCCCCCGACTGCCGCGGCCATAAGGCC
>JBPEWW010000241.1:0-7800 GCA_052032275.1 Alteromonas sp.
CTCTTATCCATGAGGTACAAAAAGAACCCAAAGTCGAACAGCTAAAGCAGGCAGCATGTCCAAAGTGTGGCAGTGAGCTTTTAGAGCGACTAGCAAAGCGCGGTCCGAATGCAGGTAGTACCTTTCTAGGATGTTCTAACTTTCCAACGTGCCGATACACCGAAGAGGCTACGTATCAGCAAAATTAAAGGTTAAGGCGGTCAGTCAAATTGCACCGCCACTGATTTCCTAGAAACCTCTTAGTTAAATAAATTAACTACAAATAGTGAGGGGCTCATGAGCGGCAAACGCTACCCCGATGAATTCAACCAAGAAGCAGTTAAACAGGCTGTTTGCCGAGGTCATTCCGTCGCAGTCGTCGCTGCAAAATGACTCGACGTTTCAACGCAAAGACTTTATGCCTGAATAAAAAAGTATGGCCCCGACTCTACGAAACATAACGCATTGACTGACGGGCAAGCCTAAATAAAGTGACTGCTAAAACAGCCGAAACGGGCCATTTAACACCCACGCTATTTTCACGTGCTGTCACACATCATTTAAGGTAAGCCTCGCGCCGCGGCCCATTAAGCGCAGCGTCCGGCTAAGGCTGCCCCAAGTTGCAGATTTCAGTCAAGCAGGCCCGGGTTTCAAAACCCGCCAATCCGCATGGCACTCGCATCAGTAATAAAACTGCATGATACGCGCTGTTCAGTTCATTGGCTGTCTATAGCCAGCACCGCCTGCGCCTGTTGCAACCGTAAACCACAACTCGTTTGATGTAGCGCACTTTAAATTCTGTGCTCTATCCTCATTCTAGTAAGAACATTCGAAACTTAAGGTAATTATGACCACTCTAACCATTGATCTTGTTTCTGATATCGCCTGCCCCTGGTGCGCCATTGGGTATGCCCGGCTGCAGGAAGCTCTCAAGCAACTGCCTGATTTGGACATTACCCTGAACTGGCACGCCTTTGAGCTAAACCCAGATCCCAATGCTGTGCCTGAGCCCATCGGCCCGGCGCTGGCGAAAAAATACGGCATGAACGAACAGCAAGTAGCGGAAACCCAGCAGCACATGAAAGATGCCGCCACTGCCCTGGGGCTGGATTTTACGCACATGGAGTCGCGCTATACCTGCAATACGTTTGATGCACACCGACTGGTTAAATGGGCCGCTGAGTTTAATCAGCAAACTGCCATGAAGCTGGCCTTATTTGACGCCTACTTTGGCCGCGCAGAGTCAGTGAGCGAACGTGACGTATTACTGCGCTGTGCAGAGCATGCCGGGCTCGATCGTCAGCGCGCCGCCGCAGTGCTGGATTCCAACGACTACGCTGACGCTGTGCGCGAAGATGAAAACACGTGGCAGCAGGCAGGCGTTACCTCGGTTCCGGCCTTTGTGATCAACCAGAAATACTTAATCTCGGGTGCCCAGGAACCGGAATCTTTAGTTGGTATTCTCCAGCAAATCATTGAAGAAGAGCAGGAACAGCAGGCTGAATAAGCGGCTGGCGCGTAACCTAATAGCAACCTGGAATTCTGAGGAGTAACCTGATGTCTACCTACACCGAAATTCGACTCACCCAACGCCCTGAAGACGGCAAGATTGGCCCTTACCTGTTTGATGTACAGGAGCAGTCGGTGCCAGAGCCAGAGGATAATCAGATCCTCATTAAGCAAACCTACATGAGTCTCGACCCCGCCATGCTCGGCTGGATGACAGCCGACGAAGAAAGCTATATACCGCCGGTGGAACTGGGTGACGTGATGCGCTCCAGCGGCGTGGGCACAGTGGTGGCTTCGCGCCATCCCGACTTCGCGGAAGGCGATAAGGTGATGGGTATGATGGGTTGGCGCGAATATGCCTTAAGTGATGGTAAGGGCATGACCAAACTGCAACAGGGCATTGATGAAGAAACCGCGCTGTGTGTGTTTGGTCTGCCCGGCCTTACCGCAACGCAGGGGCTACTTAACATTGGCAAGCCAAAGAAAGGCGAAACGCTGATTGTGACCGGCGCGGCCGGATCGGTAGGCTCGATTGTCGGGCAGATCGCTAAAGCAGACGGATTACGTGTGATTGGTGTGGTAGGCACGGATGAAAAAGCCCGCTGGATCACCGAAGACCTGGGCTTTGATGGGGCCATTAATTATCGCACCGATGATTTGGCACAAAGGCTCGAAGCGCTCACACCGGACCGGATTGACCTATTTTTTGAAAACACCGGCGGCCCCATTCAGGAGCTGATTGTTAATCGTATGAATGCCCATGCCCGCGTGGTGGTGTGCGGATTAATTTCAGATTATCAGGCCGATGAGCCGGCCCCCGGCCCCAACTGGCTGCCGCTGATTAAAAAGCGGATCCGCGTGCAGGGCTTTGCCATGCCCGATCACCTGGATAACAGCCATGAGCTTATCAAACAGCTAACCCCGTATGTGCAGCATGGCAAAATCAGCTACCGCTCGCATATCATTGAGGGGTTGACCAGCGCAATGGACGGCCTGAACCTGTTGTTTGAAGGCAAAAACAAAGGCAAGCTCATGGTGCGGCTGTAGAACCAGCCGCGCTGTTAATGCGTTAGCGCCGGCTATAGAGCCAGCAGCGCCGGTAGTGCCGTAACGCCGGCAAGGGGTGACTTTACAGCGCCCCTTGCCTGTTTAGCCTTACTGGTAATAACGCATAACCGCAAAGCATTCTGATTTGTCCGATTGACGGAAGCTGATAAACACCCGGCATGACAACTCAACCCTACCCGTTGCACCCAGTGGTCATCGCTGTGCTAACTGTTAACAGGCAGTGCTTATAAAATAATTACTCCTCTATCTTTATAAGCAAACATGCTAACTCACCGCCCCAAAAATCCCCCGCACTCGCCGGCTTCAGCCTGGCTCGGCAATTTGTTCTATACTTAATCTCAGACCCTCACGCTGTATCAGGTTCTACATCGTTTATTTACCATGACGAGCAGGAGTTTGATATGTCACGACACTACTATCTCAGTGACGACCTTGACGACCTGGAACGGCTTGAACTTGAGCTGGAACAACAGGGCGTAAGTCGCAGTCAAATCCACGTATTAAGTGAAAACGATGCCGAAGTTGAAAAGCATCATTTACACGCCATTACGCCGTTTTTACGCCAGGACATTGTTCACTCTTCCGTGCTGGGCGCGCTGGTTGGCGGAGTGATTGCCGCATTACTGCTGGTGACGGTGTACTTGTTTGAACTGCATACTACCGCAGTAGGCTGGTTACCCTTTGTTTTTGGTGCCCTGGTTATTCTGGGCTTTTGCATTTGGGAAGGCGGCATGATTGGCCTGCAAATTCCCAATCAGAAATTCCGGCGTTTTCAGAAGCTGCTGAAGAAAGGCCGCCACGTGTTCTTCGTCGACACCAAACAGGATCAGGAAGCCAGCCTAGCCAGCGTCATCGCAAACCATCCCCACTTACGTGAAGTCAAAGCTGAAAAGGCAGCAACCCCCTAAGTAAATGGGGGCAGAGTACTGTTATTGGTTATTTTTAGTGCCCTGTCAGGCAAATAGACTCTGCCCCTGTTTATCCCCCCATAAAGACAAAGCCGAAAGGCAGCCCATCTTTAATAAGGGGTCAGAGTACACTAATTTCGATGGCTTAATTTCCACGTTGCCAAATGTACTCTGACTCCATTTATCGAAATGTACCCTGACCCCATTTTTTTGAGGTGGGGATTTGGTTGCACAAAGGCCGCGGGAATGCAGTAGAATACGCGAAAGTCAGAAATTGAGGAAAGCCGAGTGGCCTTACAGTGGTTTCCGGGGCATATGCATAAAGCCCTGAAAGAAATTAAAGAGTCCCTGAGTCAGGTAGATATCCTGATTGAAGTATTAGATGCCCGCATCCCCTACTCCAGTGAAAACCCGGAAATAGCCAAAATCCGTGGCGACAAACCCTGTCTGAAAATTCTCAACAAATATGATCTGGCCGATCCGGAGATCACACGCCAGTGGCAGCACGAGCTGGAAAGTCAGCGGGGGGTGTTTACGGTCACGACCTCAAGTGACAAGCCCCTTGAGAGCAAACACATTCTGACATTGCTGCGCGAGCACTGTCCCGGGAAGGCGGCGTCAGTGAAGTCGGTCAATGCCATGATCACCGGCATTCCCAATGTCGGTAAATCCACCCTTATCAATATCCTGGCAGACCGCATTATTGCCAAGACCGGCAATGAACCCGCGGTAACCAAAAGCCAGCAGCGTATTAACCTGAGCAACGGCGTGGTGCTGTTTGACACCCCGGGCGTGCTGTGGCCAAAGCTGGAGAACCCCAATTCAATCTATCGGCTGGCCTCCTCCGGTGCAGTGAAAAATACTGCCATGGAGTTTGATGATGTGGGTTTCTTTGCGGCAGATTATCTGATTAAAGCGTACCCGGAACTGCTGAAGGCACGCTTTAAACTTGACGAAATCCCCGATACCGAGCTGGAATTTCTGGAGGCCGCCGCCAGACAACGAGGCGCTATCATGCGTGGCGGCCGGGTAAACCTGCATAAAATTTGTGAAGTGCTGCTCAGTGAACTGCAGTCAGGTAAACTGGGCCGGATCAGCCTGGAAACCCCCGCTATGGTGGCGCAGGAAAAAATTGCCATGGCAGAAGCGGCCGCCAAAAAAGCCGCCGACAAGGCGAAGCGCAAGCAACGCTTTAAAGAAGGCTCGCTGACGCCGGAGAAGCGGGATCGCAAGGAAAAGCGTACCGAAAAGCGGGAAGCACAAAGCAAACGCATGAAAAAGAGCCGCCGCTAATTTCCGGTCAGGCTTAAGCGGTGCAGCTCAGCATGCTAGCGGCACCGTCACTGACCTAGCCTTTAAAGCCCTTGCCCACCAGATACACTTCCCGGGAGCGCGGTCGGGAAGCCGCGGGCTTTCGCACGATCACTTTGTTAAACGATTGACGCACCTCTTTCAGGTATTCCTCATACCCCACGCCCTGAAACACTTTGGCGCAAAAACTGCCGCCCGGCTTTAACACGTTGCGGGCCATATCCAGTGCCAGTTCAACCAGGTACATGGCGGCGTACTGGTCGGTGTTTTTCACGCCACTTAAGTTCGGTGCCATATCAGAGACCACGGTGTCGGCTTGTCCGCCATCCAGCGCCGCCAGAATTTCTTCATAAACCGCTTCTTCGGTAAAGTCGCCCTGAATAAAGTTAACCCCAATAATGGAGTCCATCGGCAGAATATCAGAGGCAATCACACGCCCGTGCTCACCCACTGCCGGTGCGATGATCTGAGACCAGCCACCAGGCGCCGCGCCCAGATCCACCACCGTGCTGCCGGGGCGGTACAGGGCATCTTTTTCATTAATTTCTATCAGCTTGTAGCTGGCACGGGAGCGATAACCATCCTGCTGCGCTTTTTTCACGTAGGGATCGTTAACGTGCTCGTCCATCCACTTCTTACTGGTTTTTGATCGCGCCATGAAGTTAGCCTGCTCTGGTATCGCAAAAGGGGCGAATATTGTAAACTTGCCCGCGTAAATTGCAAAACTCTTACCCCTCAGCAGGCTCGCACCCATGAAGCTAGATGATGTTAAAAAGCTGCATCAGAAGAAATACCGTGCCGAATTTGGCCATTATCTGGTTGAAGGTGAACACCTCATCACCGAATTGCAGCGGGCGCAGCCGCGCACTAGTGCGCGCCCGGCCATTACCCTGTACGTGTCTGAGGCCCGCCAGGACTGGGCGCAGCAGTTTGTGAATGACTTTCTTATCAAGGTGGTCAGCGACAAGCAAATAGCCCTGCTAAGTGACACCAAAACACCGCAGGGTGTGGTGGCCTGTGTGCCGCTGCCCGCGCCACAACCTCACCAGCCAATTACACCCGGCGAGCGCTGTGTGTTTTTGCACGAAGTCCAGGACCCCGGCAATCTGGGTACCATTATTCGCAATCTGGCGTGGTTTGGTGGCTTCCGGTTGCTGCTGAGCCCCAACAGTGTGGATCCGTTTAACGCCAAGGTGGTGCGCGCCAGCATGGGGGCGATTTTCCATTTGCCCATTGAAACGGACTGTACCATGCAGGAATTGCCGCAGCGTTTTACTAAGTTTGCGTACCTTGATTTACAGGGCGCCAACATCAACACGCCGGAGTTTGCAGAGCATGAGTGTTACCTGTTCGGGAATGAGGCGCGGGGAGTGCCGCATCACACGGTAGCCAGTCTGAATGCGACGGCGTTTACCATTGCCGGCAGTGGCGCCATCGACTCCCTCAACCTGGCAAATTCTGTGGCTATCTGTGCCTACCAGTTATCGCTGCAGTAACCCCGCCGGCCGCGTGCACGCCCTCATCACCCGCAGGGAATGTCTGTCTTGGCAGCCGGCTGCTAGGCGGTCTTCTTTGAGTGCTTAACCGCATCATTTAACTGCTGCAGTTCCTGGTCGGTCAGGTTCCGCCATTGCCCCGGCTTCAGCTTCCCAAGCTGTATGTGCATAATGCGGGTACGTTTAAGTTTGGTCACCTCATACCCTAAAAAGCTGCACATGCGGCGAATCTGGCGATTCAGTCCCTGGGTAAGAATGATACTGAACTGGAACCGGCCCCGCGCGCTCACGGTACAGGGTTTGGTGACCGTACCTAAAATAGGCACGCCCTTTGCCATTTTCGTCAAAAAGCGTTCGCTGACAGGCTGATCCACCGTCACGATATACTCTTTGTCATGGGCGTTCTCCGCGCGCAGGACTTTATTCACAATATCGCCATCGCTGGTCAGCAATATCAGTCCTTCCGACGGTTTATCCAGCCTGCCAATGGGAAAGATCCGTTTTTTATGACCTATCGCATCAATGATATTGCCTTTCACATGCCGCTCGGTGGTACAGGTGATCCCCACCGGCTTGTGATACGCTATGTAGATGCGATCTGACTTATCTTTCGCCACGCCCCCTACCACTTTACCGTCCAGTTTCACCGTATCGCCGGGCTGCACTTTGGTACCCAGCTCCGGTGGCTTACCGTTAATGGTCACGCGCTGCTGCTCAATGAGTTTGTCAGCCTCACGGCGGGAGCACACACCGGTATCGCTCAGATATTTATTTAATCGCTTTGCAGGTTCAGTAGTCATATCAATGCGTCTGTATCACAGCTTGGGCTGGCGTTGTAACCCGTTAAAAATGGTGCGCCAGTATAGCGGAATTTCAGATTATCAGACAGCGCTTTAAGGGCCGGATAATGCGCCTCGCCGCGCCCCTGGCTATCCATTACCACCGGTCAGGACAATGCCAGCGTATCGCGCGGCCTGCTTCTGAGCCCGTCATGCGCGGGCAGGCCGGCACTGCGGCTACCCCTCCCACAAGCGGTGAACTATTCTTTCCGGTTTTCCGTTTATTATTAACTATAAGTAATGTGTTAACTGACCAATGAGCCGGTCAGGGAGGGTGACAGGGTGATGGCTTGGTTAGCCCGCGGGCACTGCCCGCTCAATCGGTTAGGGTGGAAGGCGAGTAGCGTGCTAGCTGATGCGTATGCAACACGGCCTGAGGCAATTGTTGTGAGGCCTGGTGTTGAACCGGGTACGCCCCCTGCATGCGAGAACACGGCCATAGTAGGCGTAGGTGCTGGACAGGGTGTGATAAATCACTGTGCGCACGCTGTCTGAACACAGAATAGGATTTTTTATGTTGCCGACGTTGTGGACAATAACCGTAGTACTGATATTGCTTACCATCATTCCTTTTTCCCGTCAGCCGCACTGGATCGTACGTGGGATGGACTTCCCAAGAGTCCAGATTGCCTGCTGCCTCGGCGTCTTAATAATTGCGGACCTGATGTTCTTAGAATTAACTTCCGTGAT
>JBPEWW010000242.1:0-8788 GCA_052032275.1 Alteromonas sp.
GTACCGGCAAAGCGTGAAGTCATGAAATATGCGTTAGGATTACATCAATGGAAGTTTTAATACTGCTGGCCGTGCTGTTTGCGGCACTGTTTATTGTGGTGCCGCTGATTGAAAAATCAAAAATGCGGCTTAGCAATGAGGATGCGGCCAAATGGGCGAAGTGGATTTGGCCGCTGATGGGCATTTTGTTAGTGGCTCAGCTTATTCGGCTGATGCTGGGGGATTAGGCGCCGGCCAGTCTCCCTGCAAATCCAGCAATAACTTATCGATGAGCTGATGAATGCGTGCATCACTGGCATACACTGCCAGGGTGCGCAGTCCAACAAACTGTTCCTGCAGCCAATGGGCAATCAGATCCTGGTCGCCCGTAACTTGGGTGTGAGGAGGTGACGATAACACTGCGACGACCCGCACGAACCCCTCATGCAAAGCGTCCATGCCCTCCAGAACAGCCTGTCTGGCCGCCGCGCCCAGGTTGTCAAATTCCGCCAGCGATTTGACCAGCAGACACTGGCGCTTATACCGCTGCTCGCTGGCCCCTGTTACTTCCTCTACGAAAAATGCTCTGAGAGCCATAAGTGGTTGCGGGTGCTGGCTGACTGCCTGTAGCCTGGCCTGGCCATGCCCGGCATACTGGTTAATGACCCGGGTAAATAAGCCTTCTTTATTTTCAAAACGCGCGTAAATACTGCCGGGGCGCATATCCAGCGCCTGCTGGATATCGCGCATACCCGCGCCCTGAAACCCTTTTTTCCAAAACAGATCAGTGGCGTTATCGATGGCCGCTTGTTCGTTATATTTCATTTGCTACTAAATTATGCATGATTACTTGAACACCTGTTCAATTATGACTTGAACAATTGTTCAAGTAAACCTATGGTATACGCTCACGTTCAATAAGGAGAAAGCGATGACAGATTTTACCTTACACAGCAAAGATACCGCCCCTGCAGAAGCGAAAGGCCTGCTTGAGAATTCAGAAAAAGCGTTTGGCATGATCCCGAATTTGCATGCAGTTATGGCGGAAGCGCCCACGTTGCTGGAAGGGTACCAGCAGCTGCACGAGCTGGCTCAAAAGACGTCATTCAGTGCCGATGAGTTAACCGTTGTCTGGCAAACCATCAACGTAGAGCATGCCTGTCATTACTGTGTGCCTGCGCACACCGCTATTGCTAAAAATATGGGCGTGGACGACGGCTTGATTGAATCGCTGCGCAACGACGAAACCTTGTCCGATGACAAACTGAATGCCCTTAAAGACATGACGCTGGCGGTCACCCGAAGTCGCGGTAATGTGGACGATGCACAAGTATCGGCGTTCTTTGAGGCTGGCTACGGCAAACAGCAGTTGCTGGAAATTGTGCTGGTGCTGTCGCAGAAAGTCATGAGTAACTATGTGAACCACTTTGCTGAGACACCGGTGGACGAACCCTTCAAGCCATTCGCCTGGGAAGGCAAGTAAGCCGTATGGCTGTTGCAGAAAAAAGGAGTGCATTGCACTCCTTTTTGTATTACCAGATCCCCTTTTCTGAGTTACCCTGAATAGTGCAGTCACCGGATTTATATTCCGGCCGTACGCCATTATCGTGTTTGGCGAAATAGTCTTTGCTTAACGACACTATGGTGGGCGTAAGCCAGATAATGGCCACAATATTAATGACCGTCATCAGACCCAGGGCCATATCCGCCATGGCCCAGACATCGGGTAAGGCCGCCTGGGCGCCCCAGAAGATCATTGCCAGGTAACCGATGGTATATGCCGCCCGCCCGGGCCGGTTATCCAGCCGGAACATATGCAGGTTACTTTCGCCGTAGGCGTAATTAGCCACCACCGAGGTAAAGGCAAACAGACAGATAGCCGCAGCCACAAAGTCGGTGCCGCCACTTCCCAGATGCTGACTCATGGCCGACTGGGTAAGCTGGATCCCCTGCATTTTATCGGAACTGGAACCGCCAGCCAGCAGGATGATAAAGGCCGTAGCCGTACACAGGATCATGGTGTCCAGAAATACCCCGAGCATTTGCACGTATCCCTGCGACACCGGGTGATTGGGGTTAGGCGCGGCACTGGCGGCAGCATGGGGCACCGACCCTGAGCCCGCTTCGTTGGAATACAGGCCCCGCTGGATACCATTTTTAATGGCTGCGCCCAGCGCGCCGGCGCCGGCTTCCTGCAAGCCAAAGGCGTGGCTGATAATATCCCAGAGCAGGGCAGGCACCGCGGCATAATTGATCAGCGTAATGCCCAGCGCAACCAGCACATAGCCAATGCCCATAAAGGGGACCACATATTCAGCAAAGCGGGCGATCCCGCGCAAACCGCCGATAACAATCAGCGCCGCCAACACAATAATGCCCACACCAGACCAGGTATCCGGGATCTGATAAGCATTGTTCAGCGCATCGGTGATGGTATTTGCCTGCACGGCACTGAAAACAAACCCGTAGCCCAAAAACAGGCACAGAGAAAACAATACCGCCAGCCAGGTTTTATTCAGCCCCTGCTTAATGTAATAGGCCGGACCGCCCCGAAACTCGCCGTTTTCATCGCGCACTTTATAAAGCTGACCCAGCACACTTTCTGCAAATCCGGTGGCCATGCCCAACAGTGCGATCATCCACATCCAGAAGATGGCCCCGGAGCCGCCCAGAGAGATCGCTACTGCAACCCCTGCCAGGTTTCCTGTCCCGACCCGGGCGGATAAGCTGGTACACAGGGCCTGAAATGAACTGATCCCTTCCCGGGTGGCGGTGTTGCTGCCTTTTAGCAGGGTAAACATGTGCCCGAAGTGACGCAGCTGCACGCCACGCAGGCGTACGGTAAACCACACACCGCACACAATCAGCATCACTATTAATACCTGACCATCGCCCCACAACACGTTATTGACGGCTGAAACTACATCGTTAACCAAAGCGGATCCTTGTTGTTATCGTTAAAAAGCCAATTAGATCAGCAGGCATAGTACCATGGTGATAGCCGTATGGAAGTCTATCCTGCCGCTTGTTTCGGGTTTTTATCGCGAAGCTGTTTTTTCCAGCATCACACAGAAGCGGGCAGGGGGGAAGCTGTAATGTCTGCCGCCTCACGCCTGTGCGACTGGCAAAGTAACCAAGCCGCCCGGGTAACCTCGTACAGGGCAGGGATTACGGCGAAGGGCCCAAAAGCTGGCAGAGGCGCTACTGCAGACAAAGATTATCTTGTGCAGCGCTAGCCTGAGCCGGGGGCATTGCCATGCGGCAACTTTTGAGTGTTAAGACAGGGTGTGCTGGTCGGTGAATCTGCGGGCAGGAGGAAGACAGTCACTGTCGGGTTTTTCTAAAAAGAGTCAGGTTAGCGGGCTATGCAAAATTCGAAATGCAGACACAAAAAAACCGGTCAGTGACCGGTTTTTCTATATATGGCTGGGGTAGCAGGACTCGAACCTACGAATGGCGGGATCAAAACCCGCTGCCTTACCAACTTGGCTATACCCCAAGAGGCAACCGCGCAGCGTTGCGCAATTACTTAGAAAAGTGGCTGGGGTAGCAGGACTCGAACCTACGAATGGCGGGATCAAAACCCGCTGCCTTACCAACTTGGCTATACCCCAACGGTGGTGCGGAAGGAGAGACTTGAACTCTCACGCCGTGAAGCACTGGAACCTAAATCCAGCGTGTCTACCAATTCCACCACTTCCGCATGGCTTTCACACAATAAAAAACCCATTAACTGGGTTGTGTGAAATGGTGGCTACGGCGAGATTCGAACTTGCGACCCCATCATTATGAGTGATGTGCTCTAACCAACTGAGCTACGTAGCCTCCGGTTTTTCTCTTCCCTCTCAGGAAGTGGCGCGTATTATGCGGATATGAGGTAACACCGTCAACCCCTTTTTTAGCACAAATTTTTAAGTGGCTATTAAGTGACCCGCAAGGGCTAAAATATACACTTTTTGGTGGCTAAACAGCCAGGATGGCCACTAGTTTTCTGAAATTTCTTCTATGCCGGGCTGGTAATAGCACACATCTATCGTCCGTGGTGTGAGGGATTTATCGTGAAAAAAGGCGTTGTCCAGCGTGCGTGCTGATTGTATTTTACGCTGATAACCCGGATGGGATGCCTTTTGTACACGAAATTGGCGTTGTTGGTCTACCGGTACGGTATCGCCCATACGCACTGACAAGATTTTACTGGCATCGCCCGGGGAGGCAATGACCCCGCCGTTGATGACATTGCCCCTGGGCAGCCTCTGCAGCGTCGTCATGCCAGTTAGCACCTTGCCGATCACCGACATGTTTTTGTCGAGGTGACGGGGCGCCTGCCCGATTACCACGTAAAATTCCGTAGTGGCGGTATCCGCCCCGTTATCCCGGGCAAATGCCACGGTCCCGGGGCAGTGAATTAACCACTGTGTATCGGCAGCCTTGTCGACGGCTGCGGGTAAGCCCTGAATAAATCCTGTTTCTGGCGCGTGGGGGGCGGCGGCTTCAACCGGGATAAACGCCTCAGAGACCGGTGAGCGCACAAATTCTGCTTTAAGCGGGGTGGCCAGGTCAAAGGCTTGTTGCTCGGTGTTGCTGCCGGCCTGGGCGACAAATCCTTCAATTACCCGGTAGAAGTACCGGTTATCATAAAACCTGCTTTTAACCAGGTCGATAAAGCGTTGCTTATGGAGCGGAGCGACGGCGTCTGATAACACCATAACGACCTCGCCGGTGGTGGTCTGCAGGTACACCAGGTTCTTCTGTTGAGGCTGGTACCAGTGTGTCTCGTCCGAGGCGGTAACCGCGGGGGCAATTAACAGCGTAAATAATACGGCAAGCACCGCAGGGGGCATGGGCATGAATTCATCCTGATATTATTGTTGAGTGTCCGTAGCGTCACCGGGCGGGGTATAGGGGCGCTTGCGCAGCAGTCCGCATGAGGTAAGACTCACCGGATCGTAGCGCGGTTGCGCATTGCGTTTAGCGGCCAGATGTTCACAAAAATCTATGACGTTGCCTGATTGTTCGATGGCTGCGCGCCGGTACGCCCGTGCCTGCGCCTCCTTTCTGCGTTGCCAGAACTGTCGTATCCATTGCAGCATAATCGTCGCACCGTTAAAGTTTGATATCTCTATTTTGGCGCAAGCGCTAGCGCAGTCAAGGCAGCGACGGATTAAAAAGCGTGTTGGTGCCGATACAAAAAAGCCCCGTGCGCAGGCAACGGGGCTTGTAGAGATTTAACGTGACCGTTAAACGTTGAAGCGGAAATGAATCACGTCACCGTCTTTAACAATGTAGTCTTTGCCTTCTAGGCGCCACTTACCGGCGTCTTTAGCACCCTGCTCACCATTGTATTCCACATAGTCGTCGAAGCTGACGATTTCTGCGCGGATAAAGCCCTTTTCAAAATCGGTATGAATTTTACCGGCGGCCTGCGGCGCGGTAGAGCCCTCTGGATAGGTCCAGGCGCGGACTTCTTTCACCCCTGCGGTGAAATAGGTCTGCAGGGTTAACAGGTTATAACCGGCCCGGATCACACGATTCAGTCCCGGCTCTTCCAGCCCCATGTCCTGCATAAACTCATCACGTTCATCGTCGTCCAGCTCGGCAATCTCTGACTCAATGGCGGCACACACTGCCACAACCACTGCATTTTCGCCCTCAGCGATGGCGCGAACCTCATCCAGATAAGGGTTGTTCTCGAAACCGTCTTCGTTGACGTTGGCAATGTACATGGTGGGCTTGAGGGTCAGCATATTCATGTAGCCAATGGCGGCCAGCTCTTCTTTGGACAGCTCCAGCGCACGCAAAAGCTTGCCTTCGTCCAGGTGGGGTTTAATTTTTTCCAGCACCTTGAGTTCGAATTTCGCGTCGGCGTCGCCACCTTTCGCCCGTTTACCCACGCGGATAAGGGCTTTTTCAGTCGTTTCGAGATCGGCCAGCGCCAATTCGGTATTGATAACGTCGATGTCGTCCTGTGGGCTGACCTTGCCGGCAACGTGCACGATATTGTCGTTATCGAAACAACGCACCACGTGACCAATGGCGTCGGTTTCACGAATATTGGCCAGGAATTTATTGCCCAGACCTTCACCTTTTGAGGCACCTTCCACCAGTCCGGCGATGTCCACAAATTCCATCGTGGTAGGGATCACACGCTGTGGATTTACAATGGCGGCCAGTTTGTCGAGGCGCAGATCGGGCACCGGCACTACGCCCGTGTTTGGTTCGATAGTACAAAACGGGAAGTTGGCCGCTTCAATGCCCGCTTTGGTTAACGCATTAAAAAGCGTCGATTTACCGACATTCGGCAGGCCGACAATCCCACATTTAAAACCCATATCGATGAACCCTTGTATGCTGTGTGCTGAAAATCAGGCCTCAGCTTTGAAAGCGTGCAGCCGGTTTTGCGCTTGTTTAAGATCATGGTTAAACAGGAGTTCGGTGCATCGTACGGCTTCGTCGATAGCACTTTCAATGGCCTGCTTTTCATTCGGTGCTGGCTTTCCCAGCACATGACCGGTCACTTTGCTCTTGTGACCGGGATGTCCGATGCCTATTCGCAAACGCAGAAAATCTTTGTTGTTCCCCATGCTCGACACAATATCACGCACACCATTCTGACTTGAGCTTCCGCCCACCTTGAACTTCGCCACGCCGGGCGGTAGATCCAGTTCGTCAAAGGCCACCAGAATCTGTTCAGGTGCAATACGATAAAAGTTTGCCATGGCTGCCACAGACTGACCGCTTTTATTCATAAACGTCGTGGGTGACAACAGGCGTACATCCTGACCGGCAAGTGTGATGCGGGCAGTTTTACCAAAAAACTTACTTTCTGGCTTCAGCGGAGTGTGGAAAGTGTCGGCTAACTGGTTGAGGTACCATTCGCCGGCATTGTGTCGGGTGGGGGAATATTCGGGGCCCGGATTACCCAGGCCCACGATAAGACGAATATCAGCCAAGCTGATTATTCCTCAGTACCTTCACCTTCTTCGCCTTCAGCAGAAGCTTCTTCTGAATCTTCATCAGCTGCTGGCGCTTTAGGAGCTTGCTTAACAGTAACTACTGCAAGGTCGTGCGTTTCGTCATCTTTAGCCAGTTCTACAGACGTGATGCCTGCAGGCAGCGTGATGTCTGACAGGTGAACAGTTTGACCCATTTCAACGTCAGCCATGTCTACTTCGATGTACTCTGGCAGATCTTTAGGCAGACACGTGATTTCGATTTCGTTCACGTGGTGCTCAGCAATACCGCCGTCGTTTTTGATTGCCGCACACTTGTCTTCGTTGATGAAGTGCAGAGGGACGTTAGTGTGCAGTTCTTCACCGGCAATAACACGCTGAAAATCAATGTGCATGATTTTCGGCTTGTACGGGTGACGTTGCATGTCTTTAACCAGCGCTTCTACTTTCTCACCGTCGATGTTCAGGGTAAGAACGTGTGAATAGAAGGCTTCGTAATCAGCAGAGTTGTTGATTTTGTTGTGATCGAAAGTCAGTGCAACAGGGGCGTCTTCGCCACCGTACAGGATACCAGGTACTTTGTCTTCACGACGCAGGCGGCGGCTCGCACCTTTCCCTGTGTCTTTGCGGACAGAGGCATCCAACAGATAAATTGATCCAGCCATGGACTGTCTCCAAAAGTAAATAAGTTAAAATTTGTGAATATTCGCGACCAAATATTCACCTGTACACCGCTATAAGCGGGTCCCGAAATTCAAGGGCGGCGAATTCTACCACCCACACCGACAACATACAAACGCGAAAAGCACTTTTTACAGATGTCATTGGTCTGATGTAATCCGGTCTTGGTCGGCAGATGGTAGGCAAGTCTCACCGGCGCAGTATAGTAACTGTCCCAGCCTGGATTTGACAGCGCCATTTGCGGGTCTCAGGCACACATTAATTACACAGGGAGCAGGTATGAAGCACATCATCTTCGGGGCAGTCGGGTTATTGCTGTGTTCAGCATCGGTCATGGCGGAAAAAACCGCGCTGGTGGGCGGCCGGCTTATTGACGGTTTCGGCCATCAGCCCATGGCCAACAGTGTTATTCTGGTTGAGGACGGCGTGATCAGAGCAGTCGGCCAGCAAGGGGCATTGTCGGTGCCTGATGACTACACGGTTGTCAGCACCGAGGGTATGGATGTATTGCCGGGCTTGTGGGAAAACCACGCCCACCTGATGCTCAACGGGCACGCCGACTATCCGCACTGGCATGACACCTACGCAGATCGGTTTGCCGACGAAATCATGCCGGCCAGTGCATTGCAGTTATTACTGGCCGGGATCACCAGTACCCGGGATTTAGGGGCCCCGCTGGACGCCTCCGTGGCGCTGAAAGAGGGGATTGAAAATGGCCGGCTGGCCGGCCCCACGGTGTATATTTCCGGCCCTTTCATTCAGGCTGAGCCCTATCCCGGTACGGAAGAATATCGCTGGGGCGTGAGCACCGAGCAACAGGCAGTGGACAAGGTAAACCGGCTGGCGGATGCCGGTGTCGACATTATTAAACTGATCGATCACGACAAAATGCCGCTTAAGGTCGCAAAAAAAGTGGTCCGGCAGGCCCATGAGCGGGGGCTTAAGGTGGTGGGGCACTCTCATCGCCCGGATGAAATTCGGGTGGGCGTGGAAATAGGCATTGATAATTTCGAACATACCGGGCTGACCACCGCGCCCGAATTTCCGGAAGATGTGATGGCGCTGCTGAAAGAGCGCACGGCGACCGGCCGGGTCGCCGGAGGCCCGCTCTACTGGACACCCACCGTAGAGGGGTTATGGAATTATGAAAATACCGTGGCCAACCCGGAGAAACTGGA
>JBPEWW010000243.1:0-4512 GCA_052032275.1 Alteromonas sp.
AGTACCATAACTATGTTACCGGGGTCGACGCCAAGTATCGCATTACCCCACAGGATACTCTGCGTGCCCAGTTTGTGGTGTCGAATACACAATATCCGTTTACCCTGTATCAGGATTTCTGCAGTAACGACTGCGTCAACAGCGAAGATTCCAGTGAGACGGCCCTGCGCACCCGCAAGGATGACGCCTTTACCGGGAAATCGTGGCGTGTGAACTACCGCCATGACCAACGTGACTGGTTCTTCCGGGCCGACCAGTATGCCAACTACAAGGATTTTCGCGCTGATCTGGGCTTTGAAACCAAAGCTGACTTTCACCGCAGCGTAATTGGAGGGGGCTACCGTTGGTGGAACAATGACAGTTGGTGGAACCGAATCGTGGTAAACGGTGACTGGGATATCACCCACAACGATGCCGGCGAGTTACTAGAGCGTGAAACCGAAGCCTACGTAAGCGTACGGGGCACCCTGCAGTCCTTTGTGGAAATTGGGCATGTTAAGCGGGAGCGGCTGGGATTGCGGTTCGACCCGTCGGTACTGACCGTGACTAACAATGCCACCCTGTTTGAAGAAAACTCTACCAGTTTGTATATGGAAGCCCGGCCCAGTCCGCTAATTTATGTGAGTAACTTCATTCGGGTGGGAGACCAGATTGATTTTGCCAACAACCGTCTGGGCGACCAGCTCTACACTGAGTCCAGCGTGGACATGAATATAGGCAAGCACGCGCAAATTCGCCTGCGTCATACCTACAGCAACCTGGATGTAGACGGGGCACAGCTGTTTACCGCACGGCTCAGTGACGTGCGTATGACCTACCAGTTCGACCCCCGCCAGTACCTGCGTTTAATAGTGGCGTACAACAATATCCACCGCAACCCGGATAATTACGAGGCCGAAGTCGAGCCGCTCACCCGCTCGCTGGGAGTGCAATTGCTGTACTCGTATAAGCTGAATCCGCTGACCAAGTTTTTCGTTGGCGTCGCCAGCTCCGGCTTTCAGGAAGCCCCGCTCCAGGAGCTGAAAGAAACCGAGCGCTCAGTGTTTATGAAGTTTAGTTACGCCTGGCTGCAATAGCCTTGGCGCTGCACTGTGAGTGTGGTTTCCGGTTAATAAAAAAGGGCCTGATGGCCCTTTTTTATTGTTCAATGACGTTCGTCACTTATTGTTTGCTGCCCTGTTTGGCCACCGCGTCCATCATGGCTTTAACTGAGTCCGCATCGCCCAGGTACTCTTTGGAGATAGGCTTCATATTTTCGTCCAGTTCGTAAACCAGTGGCACGCCGGTGGGAATATTCAGGTTCAGCACATCGTCATCTGACATGCCATCCAGATACTTCACCAGTGCGCGCAGACTGTTGCCGTGGGCGGCAATAATGATGCGCTTACCCGCCTGAATAGCCGGGCGAATCTGGTCATGCCAGAACGGCAGTACCCGCTCAATAGTCAGCTTAAGACTCTCACCGCGCGGCAGAATAGCCGGATCAACCTGATTATAACGACGATCATGACCGGGGAAGTGCTCGCTGTCCGTGTCTACCGCAGGCGGTGGCACATCAAAACTGCGCCGCCAGATTTTCACCTGCTCCTCACCGTGCTTGTCAGCCGTTTCTGCTTTATTCAGACCGGTCAGAGCGCCATAGTGACGTTCGTTTAACCGCCAGTGACGTTCAACCGGAATGTAGTGCTGACCCATTTCATCCAAGGCAATGTTGAGGGTTTTAATTGCGCGCAGCAGTACAGAGGTGTACGCCAAATCAAACTCGAAGCCTGCCTCTTTCATCAGTTGGCCCGCAGTCGTTGCCTGCGCGACACCCGTGTCAGTCAAGTCCACATCGTGCCAGCCGGTGAATCGGTTTTCCAGATTCCACTGACTTTCGCCATGACGAATAAGTACCAGTTTATACATAGTTAAATTACCTGTAGGTAGGAGTTGATGAAAAGTCTGCTGCACGCACGGCACCTGCTGCGGCCCCGCCGTCTGTATTGTGCAGCATATCATCTTCGATACGCGCTGAAAAATCCAGCCCGGCATACCAGGTTAAACCAGCCAGGTCTGCCCCCGGTGCCATGACCAGGTTATTGTCAATACAGGTAAGCGGCTGTCAGCAACATGCACCGGTCAGTTAACGGTTACTGAGTAAAAAGCGTGCAACGGGTTACCGCATCAGGTGAACTTTTTTTTAGATAGCAGGCGTATACACTGGTTAAAAGTACGCCTATTTCGGCAACCGGCGAGGTTGGCGCATTAATTCTGCAACAAGTAAAAGGATGACGAACGCGTGAAATATCAATCTTATTCTAAGCTCAGTGTGGGTGGCGACGAGTATAAAGCCATCAGCTTCGACCAGGTAGCTCAGAAATACGACCTCGGGCGCCTGCCATTCTGCATCAAGATATTGCTGGAAAACCTGTTACGGCACGAACACGATGAGTTCGTTGACAGTGCCGATATTGAGCATGTGGCGAAATGGGATACCAGTGATGACAGCGAGCAGGAAATTTCGTTTGTTCCCGCCCGGGTTATTCTGCAGGATTTTACCGGGGTGCCCGCCATTGTCGATTTGGCGGCCATGCGGGACGCGGTGAACTCGCTGGGCGGCGATGCCCAGGCCATTAATCCGCTGAATCCGGTGGAACTGGTGATCGACCATTCGGTCATGGTGGATTATTTTGCCAATGAAGACTCCTTCGAGAAAAACACCGACATTGAAATTCAGCGCAACCGCGAACGTTACCAGTTTTTGAAGTGGGGGCAGTCCTCCTTCGATAACTTCAAGGTGGTGCCGCCGGGTCGCGGTATTGTGCATCAGGTGAACCTGGAGTATCTGGCCCGCTGTGCCTTTACCAAACAGGAAGGCGATACCACCTACGTGTACCCCGATACGCTGGTGGGCACTGACTCTCACACCACCATGATCAACGGCCTGGGCATATTAGGCTGGGGCGTCGGGGGTATCGAAGCCGAGGCCGCCATGCTGGGTCAGCCGGTCACCATGCTGTTACCCAAAGTAGTGGGTTTCCGTCTGTCAGGCAAATTACCCGCCGGGGTAACCGCCACCGATATGGTATTAACCATTACCGAGCAGCTGCGTGAACACGGTGTGGTTGGCAAATTTGTTGAATTTTACGGGCCTGGCCTGAAACACCTGACCACCGCCGACCGGGCAACAATTGCCAATATGGCCCCCGAATACGGAGCCACCTGCGGGATCTTCCCGGTGGACAGTGTGGCGCTGGATTATCTGAACCTGACAGGCCGGGATGAGAAACAAATCAAGCTGGTAGAGGAATACACCAAATCTGCTGGCTTGTGGCATGACGATAACACCAAGGATGCCACTTATCACGAAACACTGGAGCTTGATCTGGGTGAAGTGGTGCCGTCCATTGCCGGGCCTAAGCGTCCCCAGGATCGCATTCCGCTAACTAAAGCTGCAGGGGCCTTCACCGACTGGTACCGTTCGCAAATTGATGTGAAAACGCTGGATGAAGAGTCCAAATTTGTCGCCGAAGGGGGCACGGCACCTGAACTTGACGAAGAGCACGACTCGTATGTGGATTACAACGGCAGTCAGTTCCATCTGGAAGACGGTGCCATTGTGATTGCGGCCATTACCAGTTGTACCAATACCTCGAACCCGTCGGTGCTGGTGGGCGCCGGTCTGGTAGCTCAAAAAGCGGTGGAGCTGGGACTGGTCCGCAAACCCTGGGTAAAAACGTCGTTAGCCCCGGGCTCACAGGTGGTCACTCAGTACCTGGAAGATGCCGGTCTGATGGAGCCGCTGGAAAAACTCGGTTTTAATCTGGTGGGCTATGGTTGTACCACCTGTATCGGTAACTCAGGCCCGTTGCCGGATCCCATCACCGATGCGGTACGCAATGCTAAGCTGACGGTCACCTCGGTACTGTCAGGTAACCGCAACTTCGAAGGCCGTATTCACCCGGATGTGGCGGCTAACTACCTGGCATCCCCCCCGCTGGTGGTGGCCTATGCGCTGGCCGGCAATATGAAAGTGGACATCACCTCAGAGCCCATCGGCCAAAGTAAAGACGGTAAGCCGGTGTATCTGAAGGATATCTGGCCTACTGAAGATGAAATTCAGGCGAAGGTCCGCGAGTTTGTTACCGGCGATCTGTTCAAGAAAAAATATGCTGACGTGTTTAAAGGCAACGAGATCTGGAACAACCTGGATGTCTCCACTACGTCCGTGTATGACTGGCCGAAATCGACCTACATCAAACATCCGCCCTTCTTCCAGGATATGGGCGACACGCCGGCGGCACTAAAATCCATTGATGACGCGCGCTGCCTGGTGAAGGTGGGCGACTCCATTACCACCGACCATATCTCGCCGGCAGGTGCGATTGCGCCGGAAAGTCCGGCCGGTGAATACCTGCAGGAACAGGGGGTGGAGCCCAAAGACTTTAATTCCTACGGCTCGCGCCGGGGTAATCACGAAGTGATGATGCGGGGCACCTTTGCCAATGTCAGGCTGAAAAATCAGCTGGC
>JBPEWW010000244.1:0-17581 GCA_052032275.1 Alteromonas sp.
CTGTCGAAAGCCGCGCTGGTAAAGTTTATTTCAGTTCCGTCGATAACAGGGGTAGACCGAATCGTTCCGTTAGGCGAGGCACTTAGCTTTGCGCCCGACTGGGATGGATATGAACTAATTAGCCAACTGGCAAGGCATGTGGTAATTCAATGAAGCTCTCTGTTGTCATACCGGCATTTAACCTGGAAAAATATATTGAAGCCTGCATTCGGTCTGTGTGTGAGCAGCAGACGAATTTCGACTATGAAGTCATCGTTTGCGATGATGCCTCAGGCGATCGTACCGCCGATATCATCCGCCAGCTGGAGAATGAATACCCGCAGTTAGTAGCGATACTCAAGCCCACTAATGGGGGACTCGCGGCGAACATGCAAACGCTGCTGGCGCGCGCAACCGGTGAATATATAGCGTATCTGGACGGCGATGATCTTGCACTCCCTGGCAAGCTGCAAACCCAGGTCAATTATCTCGACACACACCGCGACTGTCAGATGGTCTACCATGAATCAGACATGTTTGACTCAGACACCGGGCAAAGCATTAAAATGTACTCGCAGGCGCACTATAACTGGCAGCATATTCCCCGGCGCTCAGACATTTCCCATTTGGTGCGCTATGGCACGTATATGCAAGCCAGTAGCGTTATGTTCCGCTGGCACAGCCAGCTTAGTCAGGCGGTGTTACCGGCGTGTAAGATCATTCTTGATTACCCGTTTTATATTATGCATGCCGGCTTCCTGGACGCGCGTATTGATTTCATTCCTGACGTGTTAGGGCGCTACCGGATCCATGCTGATAGTTTTGGCGCGCAAACTCAGAAAAGCACGGCCCGCCGACATCAGAGCCTTGCCGATATCCTGCACGCGTGCGAACAGTCCGCGCAATTTGGTGTATCAGAGCAGGTTATCAGAGCAGGGCGCGCCCATCATCTTTTTGCCGCGGCTTTGTATTTTCTGTTTCGGAATAACGATGGTGAATTTGTGAGCCTCATCGAGCAGTCTGCAAACGCCGGCGACTTTTTCAACGACCGCCACCAACTGGCGTGGACACATCGGCAAGTGCCAGAGCGCGTCCGTGAATTATTGAGGGAATAAAGCCATGCATCCAGATGTTGTTGTTGTTGGCGCCGGGTTTTCAGGTGCGGTAATGGCAGAGCGTTTTGCTTCTCAGGCTGATATGCAAGTGCTGGTACTAGAGCAGCGTCGCCATATCGGCGGCAATTGCTACGATTATAAAAATGAACACGGTATTGTCGTACACCAGTACGGCCCACACCTTTTTCATACTGATAAACAGGCAGTGTGGGACTACCTGTCATCGTTTACGTCCTGGCATCACTATGAACATACCGTGCTATCGTGTGTAGATGGTAAGCTGGTGCCGTTGCCGTTTAACCTCAACACCTTAGAGCAAATGTATTCGCCGGAGCAGGCAGGTTACATTGAATCGCTGCTGATAGATCAGTACGGGGAAGGCAGCAAAGTGCCTATTCTGACCCTGAAAGAGGCCGCCGACCCTGCATTGCGGGAACTTGGTCAGCTGGTCTATGACAAGTTTTTTGTTAATTACACCGTTAAGCAGTGGGGGTGTCGGCCAGAGGATATTGCACCTGAAGTAACAGCCCGGGTGCCGGTGGTCGTTTCCCGGGATAACCGGTATTTCCATGACAGCTATCAGGCGATACCGGCTAACGGGTATACCCCCCTTTTCGAAAGCATGTTGGCGCATGAAAATATTCAGGTTGAGACGGGGTGTAATGCCTTGGAAAGACTGCGGCTTGATGCAGAATCCGGCACCATTGAACTTGATGGCAAACCGTTTGCCGGGAAGCTGATTTATACGGGAACGCTGGACTCTTTATTTGGCTTTATCGATGGAGAGCTGCCGTACCGATCGCTGCGTTTTGATTACGAAACGCTGCCGCAGCGCGAGTTTCAACCTACCACGACGGTGAATTACCCTAACGAAGAAGCCTTCACCCGAATCACAGAATTTAAACATATACTGCCCTGCCATTCCCGGTACACCACAATCGTCAGGGAATATCCCCAACAGTATGACAGAACAGACCCTGAGGCAGATGTCCCCTATTACCCTGTCTTTACCAGCGAGAATCAGCGGGCCTACGATCACTACAGGCAAATGATAACGCACTTCCCCACACTGACCGTGCTTGGCCGGTTAGCCGATTATCGTTATTACAATATGGATGATGCGGTAGCCAACGCGCTTTCTACCTTTGCGACGCTTTACAATTAATCATGAAAACGATGACTTCACTTACGGTGGTAGTGTGTAACTACAATAAGCGGGACTACCTTAAACACTGCCTGGATTCGCTAAAGCAGACAGATAGTCGCCACCTTAAAATGCAGGTTCTGGTCGTTGATAATGCGTCCGGGGACGGCAGTCAGGAGATGGTTCGCCAGCATTACTCAGACTGGGTGACGCTGGTGCCTATGACCGAAAACACCGGCGGAGCCGGTGGTTTTAGTGAAGGGATGCGATGCGCATTAGCGACCAGGAGTGAATATATCGCGTTGCTGGACAATGATATCCTGCTGGACTGCGATACCCTTCCACTGCTGGTAGCATACTTACAGCACAACCCGGCGGTAGCGGTGGCAGGCGCAAAAATTTGTACGATGGATGCGCCAGAAATATTGCAGGAGCTGGGTGCCTTTATCGATTGGGAACGGTATACGGTCTCTACCCCTCACAAAGGGGCCAGTGATGATGAAAAGTTACCCACGAGTGTGAACTGTGATTACGTTCCTGCCTGCTGTCTGGTCACTCGTCATGACGTTGTTGACCAAATTGGCGTTTTTGACGAGGCACACTTCATATACTGGGACGATATTGACTGGTGCCAGCGCGTCAAAAGAGCCGGATACCAGATTCATGCCGTCCGGGACGCTCGGGTTCAGCACAAGATGGGCGCTGTACATACACCGACAACATTCAGTAACTATTATTTTGAAAGAAACCGGTTTCGGTTTTTTGCCAACTACCTGAATGAGCAGGACTATGCGAAATTTGCCCGGTTACGCTGTGAAGAGTTTGCTCCGCAAGCCTTTTTTGCCAGCAGGAAGGGTAAGCTGGCACAAGTGCACAGCGCCCATTATGCATTAATGGACTTTGCGGGTGGACGGTGGCATGCACAACCCGATGCAGTGTTGCACAAAGAGCAGGGCGACATGTATAGCGTGCTGGAGGATATATCCGGGCTCAGTGTACAAGGCTCCGACCAAAACCTAGTGAACCGGGTGGTGTCTATGTTGCCCGCCAGACTGCGTGATTCAACTAAAAAGTCGGGAGGGTCCTGCACTCAGGCGTATGCATGCGACCATATTCTGTCAGCCACTGCTCCCGGTGAAGGGTGGCTTATCGATCAGTACGGAAATATTTGTCACACAGATGAACACGACGCGTTAATCAGCCAATTTAGCTACTTTCAGCAGGTATATGACCGCATTCAGGTACCCGTCTACATGCGGGAACTCATGAACGGTTACCGACGCTATCGTAAGGAAAAGGCTATCGCATGACAGTTTACGACGCAATTCTTGAGCGCGCTGCACAGCTGCAGGCTGAAGTGGTCACATTTGATATATTTGATACCCTTGTATTCAGACATCTGAATAACCCGGCTTGCCTGTTCTCATGTGTCGACTATTCGCATGTCACCGAGTTGAAGGGCATCGAGCCCGCTGATTACAAGTTATTGCGCATGCAGGCTGAACGCTTTGCCCGCCAGTGTGCAACGTCGTCAGAAGACATCACGTTTGAAGCTATTTTTGAGCAAATGCCGTTTTCCCGTGAGAGCCAAAGTGCATTGTTGCGTGCAGAGCTGGCTGCTGAAAAAGATAACTTTACTATCAATAATGACATGGTGCGTGTCATCCAGGCGTTGCTAGCGAAAGGGACAGAGGTGGCCTTTATCTCGGATATGTATCTTTCATCCGCGCAAATTAAGGTAACATTCTTCGCTGGCTCAAAGCTTTTGCAGTCATTGCCTGTATATGTGTCATCCGAACAACAGGTGGCAAAATTCAGCGGAAAATTATTTCGAAAACTCGCCGACGATTGTGGCTGGCAACCCGATGTATGGATGCACATCGGGGACAATCTTGATGCGGATGTGCGTGCAGCCGAAGCGGTAGGATTGCACGCCCACCACTTCAATACCCGGATAAACAATGGGTGGATATCTTCGCTTGAGGAAAAACATTTTGGCGCCAACCAAACGTCACACGCGGCTCGTCTGCTGGCGAGTATGGATACGCCAGCGCAGAATGAACAACACCAGGTCGCGTTTGAAGTAGGCGCATTTGTGTGGGGGCCGGTAATGGAAGCCTTCGCAAAGTGGGTCATTTCACAAAGTGAACAAACCGGCTGCAAACACATTCTCTGTCTGATGCGAGAAGGTTTTTTGTTTACTCCATTAATCCAGCAACAACTGCTGTTAATGGGGCGGGAAGACATTCAGGTCAGCGCATTTTACGTTTCTCGTAAGTCAGCCTTCTGGCCCGGTATTAACACCGAGGCGCCTCACTGGTTAGAGCATGTCATGGATACGCTGATGACCTACCGCGGTTACACGCTCAAAAATTTCATTGATGATTTTCACGCACCTGCAGCACTGGCCGATAAACTCGGCGCTGATCTGGAGTTAAAGAATATTGAGGGTGTGTTTATCGAGGGTGAGCCACTGTATCAGCGACTGTGCAGAGAAGCCCAGGCCAGTGAAGCCTTGCTGCGCGATAAAATAGCCCATCAGCGCCGGTTACTGGCTCAGTATTTTTCACAAGTCAGTGACGCGCCGTTCGATAAATGTGCCATTGTAGACTTTGGCAACGGCGGGACAATACAACACTGTCTGGAAACGATTTTCGGCATACAGGCGGGCGCAAACCTGTTGTTCTACTCGTCACTTCGCGCATACCGGTTCGTCAATAAAACTTTGTACCGGGCGTTCTTGTCACCCGCTAACGAGCAGTTCCGGCTGACCGAACGACTGGCGAGGTCGCCGGAGTGTCTGGAGGCGCTGTTGCTGGGGAGTGGTGGCACCACGCTGGAGTACCGGCAAACGGAAAGTGGATGCGACCCAGTGCTGGCTCCGGGGATAGCAGCGAATGACGGACTGTGTAATGCATTTTTGTCAGGATGTCTGTCGTATATGAAGGTCGCCCATGGGTTGTCTCAACCGTCAGTAGACCAACAGACGGTTACCGCTATTGTCGCACGTTATGTCCTCATGCCCAGCCATCATGAAGCCGGGCTTTTTCAGTATCTGCTCCATCAGGATAACTTCGGGACGGACGGTGAGTACCCGGTAATAGACGACGCGCAGCGCGCGATCGTCGCTACAGCAGGTCTGGACAATACGCTGGCCAGTAGCGCCAGAAGCAACAGGTGGATGCTGGGGGAAGTGCACTGGCCTGCAGGCGTCATAGCCCTGCAGGACAATACGTTCCTTCCGCGCGCGCAGGGGTTGCTGGAAAATGATAACAGTCTGTATATCGAAGAGCTTGTTAATAAGCTGTCGGCCTTACGCTGGCCTTCCGTTGCTGTTTATGGGGCAGGGGAGTTTTTTATTCAGTTGCTGCCGCACCTGCGTCAACACGAAATCACTGTGACACACGTAATAGATCGTAAAGCTGAAGTCAGTCCCGGCTATGAGGTTGCAGGCTTCAAGGTAGTCACACTGGAGCATGCCCTGAAAGAAAATGCTGGTCATTTCGTCATTTCATCACGGGCATTTCGCGATGAGATTGCTGACCGGATTACCAAAGCAGCAGCGCAGCACAACCTGACGCACGTAAAAATGGTCGGGGTCTGAAGTGTCCGAGGTGTTCCCACTGATCTCTGTTCTCATCCCTTGCTACAATGTGGAACGGTATTTGGAAGAAGCCCTGATATCGGTATTAAACCAGACCGAGCAGAATTTCGAAGTGCTTTGTCTGAATGACGGCTCAACAGATGCTACCGGCGCTATTCTGACAAAGTTTGCGGCCCGGGATGCCCGGTTCCGGGTGTTAGAGTGCGCGCATAACCGCGGGATTATCGCTGCCAGAAATACGTTGTTGTCAGAGGCCCGGGGTAAATACCTGGCTTGGTTTGATGCCGACGATGTGGCCCACCCAGAACGCTTAGAAAAGCAACAGGACTTTCTGAATCGGCATCTTGAATATGCGGCAGTGACCTGCGAATACATAGAATTTTCTGAAAATGAAGAAATTTATCGCAGCCGGTCTCCTTCTGATGTCTCCAAAGACACCTTACTGTTTTATAACTATGTCCTGAATCCTGGCGCGATGGTACGCGCGCAAACGGTATCGGAAGCCTCGATATCGTTTGATACCACACTGGCCGGTGCAAGCGATTATCAGTTTTGGGTAGATGTAAGCAGAGAGGGCAAAATTGGCGTAATTCATGAGCCACTGATGCGTTACCGCCGGCATCAGCAGCAAGAGTCAACCGCGCAGATTCGTCGTCAGTTAAAGGGGTGTCAGCAGGTCGTTGCCAGACAGCTTGCCGCGATGGGCATTGACGTACCGGATGACACTCTGATGGCGCACTTTCTCATTTACCCAGCGGATATTTTACAGCTTCCCTACTCCAGAGAGTCGATGAAAACAAGTACGTGGATTGGCCGGCAGATCCTTTCCCGTTATTCGGCTTTTTCCTATAGTGACTGGGTTGAGGTGCAAACGGTACATTTGTTGCGCAGGCATGCAGTCAGAACGGGGCTCACAGGTTTGTATTACTTCATTCGTACTGTAGGATTACGACAGTTTCTTAAAGGGAAACACTATGGTGGTGCATTGTTCATTGATTGTCTCCGTCGTAAATATTAATACGTTATAGTCAACAATTACGGGTTAAACCGGGTCATGATCGAGTCGATACAACTACACCTCAGCGAGGATGAAGATTATCAGGTTTCACTTGAAGCCCAGCTGTCTGAAAAAATAAACCGTCAGTTTCGCCGAAACATGACTGCGTTCAGATCCTACATACCGTCTGTTGCTGAACTGGTAAACCGCGTTCCAACCAGTAACTTATCTGTCTTTTGCAATAAGCACGGTGAGCCAAACGTCGTCGACTACGGGCAGGGGCGGGTATTTTACGGCAGTCATCCGCAACAGGAGGTGAGTGAACAGTGTCAGGATTTTATTGCGAACCCGTTAAGTTTTAACGTCGATGACAATGGCAGGGATCTGGGTACGGATCACGCGCTGTCAGACTCGCCTCTGTACCCCTGTTACGGCGACAGGTTACCCCGCCATGTGGGCGTAATGGCAGTATTTGGGCTCGGTCTGGGGTATCACCTCGAGTACTTGATTAAATCTCACCAGATTGACCATTTGATTGTGTATGAGCCGGAGCCCCAGTTGTTCAGATGCTCGGCATTTGTCCTGGCCTGGGACAGTTTACTTAAGCTCGCACAAGCAAAGAAAACGGCCATCTATCTGCAAATTGGAAAAAACGGCGAGAGCTTAACAAGTGACTTAAGTGAGCTGTCCCGACAGGTGTCTTTCCGACAGGTCTTCGTATACCGGCATTACAATTCCGCCACGTTCAGTCACGTACTCTATGATATTGCCATTAACGGTTTGCAGCTTACCGGCAAGCCGGCTACCAGCAATAAAGTGGTCGCGTTAACTAACCATTTTCTGCCGCGTTGGACTGGCGGCGTTTTCCTGAGTAAGTGGCAAAACGTGCAGAAGGATAGTCTGTTTGAAGCTAACCTGGCTGCGTTTGCCCATTATGTGCCTGATGTTTACTCACAATTTAAAGACTATCAGCCTGCTAACTGGATACCGGTAAGGGAAGGTCAAGCGGTGAACCTGGTGAGCAGACGTCTGTTGATTCCCTGGTATGCAGGTGGGCCTATTGAAACCGGGCAGCAGCAATTTGACGGTTTTTGCCAGCACCCCAGAAAAGACGGGGTGGTGCTTGGCTATACCGGCGACAAACTAAAACATTATCTGCATTATCAGTTTGTCGAAAAGTGCGAAGCAATTCTGAATGATGTGCACGAAAAACAACAAACTCTGCCAGACAGAATCAAATCACTCATTATGTTCGGGCTTGGAAGCGGCTACGACCTCGACATGCTTTGCCACCAGCGGACCATCGAAAAGCTCTTTATCTGTGAACCTAACCGGGATTTCTTTTATGCATCGCTGTTTGCCATCGACTGGGCTTCGCTGCTAAAGAAAGTAGATGACGAAGGCGGCAGGATTTACCTGAATGTAGGAGATGACGGTAGCCATCTGTTCACGGACTTACTAAATCAGTTCCACTCCATCGGCCCCTATGTGCTGGCGCAGACGTATTTTTATCAAAGCTATTGTGATGACCGGCTCAGCAACGCAATTGCGCAGCTCAGAGAGCAGTTGCAGGTAGTTATCGCGATGGGTGAATACTTTGATCATGCGTACTTTGGTATTAGTCACACGCTTGAGTCTATCCGCCGAAAACACAAATTTTTACAGAGTGAACAGGTTGCAAGGCTTACCGGCGAGCTTAGTGAAACTCCGGTGTTCATCGTCGGCAATGGCCCGTCTCTTGACCAGTCACTGGACACCATACGCGAGTATCAGGCGCAAGCAATCATCATCAGTTGTGGCACGGCGATTCAGGTCTTACACCGGAACGGTATCAAACCGGATTTTCATGCCGAAATAGAGCAGAACCGTTCCACCTATGACTGGGCTAAGTCAGTCTATGCCGACGAATACCTACAGCAGGTAGATCTGATTTCCTGTAACGGTTTTCACCCTGACACCAGTGACTTATATCAGCAAATTTATCTGGCCTTCAAAGAAGGGGAATCCTCAACCGTTTCCAGCCTGGCAGTTTTTAAAAACGCACCATTTTCGACCCTAAAATATGCTTTTCCGACAGTGTCTAATTTTGCGCTTAACACCGTGATGGAGTGGGGTTGTAATCAGGTGTACCTGTTTGGTGTGGATTTAGGCTTCAAAGATCCTAAAAAACATCACTCAAAGGATTCGGGCTACTACGACGATAAAGGGCAGGAGGTTTACGATTACAGCGAAAAAAATAACGTGTCCATTCGGGTACCCGGCAACTTCTCCGATACGGTAAGTACGAAGTATGAGTTTAAAGTAGCCGCCACTTCGCTGGAGCGTGCATTAGCCGTATACCGGCCGGATTGCTATAACACTGCCGATGGTGCCCGGATCACAGGGACGACGCCGTTGCATCTCAGCATGGTGCTTTTGACCACTACCGGCAATCAAAAACAACAGGCGCTGAGAAAAATACGTGATGAGCTGTACGTAGAGATAGAGCCAGAAACCTACTTTGATCAATTCCGGTTGAGGTACAGTCAAGGCCAGCTTCGCAACGATTTGAGCGAACTGGAAAGCACCCTTGTTCAGCCCTTCGACAGCAGTGAGCAGGTAGAAAAAAATATCGAGTCGCAGAAAAAGCTAATGTTTGATTCCTATCAAACGCAGAAAAGCCTGCTCTTTTATTATCTGTATGGGTCGATGAATTATTTTCATGCCGCACTTTCTAAAGTGCTGGGGGCTGGGCTTGATGAATGCAAAAGCGTTGAAGCCTGCGAACAGATAAGGTCAAACTGGGCGCACTACTTTGAGAAAATTCACCAGCAAATATTGTTGCCTGAGCGTTTATTCGATGTCTCCACTGCCATTTCGCAACGGCGTTACTACACCAGTCTGAAGCAAAATCTGGAAGGGTTTGAAGTCAGTATCGTGACCGATTCCAACGCTTTCCGGGCAGCTGTTTTAGATTTTAGTGATGATAATGATATCAAAATGGACATTAGCTGGATTCATCCGGCACAGGCAACGGCGGCAGCTCTTGGCGAACGCCAGGTCGTTGTCTACCTTAAGCATGCCCGCGCAGAAGACTTACGTGCATTGTTAGCTGGCCTGCAACGGCGTGTGTTAGTCATCGCCTGTGAGGAAAGCGACGAGAAGGTGAAGGTGGCCGCCAGCTTTAAGTGTCCCTGTCTGTGGCTGGGAGGCGATGTCTTTTCTGACAGAAGAACCCTGCAGGCACATGACTATTTTCGGGCTTCGGTTATGCACAGCTTTTTACCCGTGGCGGCAAATTACGATATTATTTTACCTAAGGTCTGGGTTTCCGGGGATGTAGCGGCCCCGTATGAGTTGCCGGACTGGCTCTACGAGCAGTTTTCATGTTGTTACGATGCCAACACGGCTATTGCCTTGGCAAGCGACGAATTAACTAACCGGCAGACCCAGTTGCCGAATGGCCACCGAAGTATTCGGATCTTCGAACAGGCAGGCTGGGACGCTTTAATTCTGGAGCGTTTCACCGACGATTATCTGATCAAGTACCTAAATACCTATCGCGAAAATCGACCATATCTTTTGAAAAGCTGACGGCCAAACGCGATTCAAGTATTCGATGCAGTAGTCGATAGTTAATTAAGAGTCTTGCAATAATTTTAAGAATGAAACATTTAGCGTTAATAGAATCTCCGTTCCATCTGATATGCCTGAGTGAAGCAGTCACAGAAATGGAAATCGCTGAACTGGATGTGATGGTGATAACCGCTCAATCCAGCAGAAATTACGCGCAATTAGAGTATGTGAAGTCGTTTTATTCGAATCTGAAGACTCCCGGCGTCAATTGGTACTATGGTGATACCGATACCGTTCAAGGCAGTGACCTGCACAGTCGGATTGCCCTGTATGCCGAAATATATAATAAGTTACGGCACCATGATTACCGTAGCCTGATCTTATCGGACTTTCGATCACAGTGGCAAAAAGACATAGCTGCGACCTGCAGCGCACAGGAAAAGTGGCTGTTAGATGACGGTACGGCTACATTGGCCTACTGCTACTACCACCTGCCGCGAGGCCGACAATTTAGTTTACCAAAGTACGGCTCTCAGTCGCGAATACAGGAAGCGAAAGACATTAAACGCAAGCTTGGTTTAGCGCTCGGTGAGGTGGGACCATTACATATGTTTACGATGTTCGGGCAACATGTACCAGCTACCGTAAAGTCCCTCGACAACCCGCTTACCGGACTCAAAACAACATTTAAAAATCTGGCGGAAAATAACACGCTCATTATTGGCGCTAAAATTCTCGAACGGGATTTCTGCTCTGTCCGTGATTACCACGCGTTCATCCGCAGAATCATCGCGGAAGCCGGTGGGGATGTAATGTACGTCCCCCACCGCGGGCAGTCTGCACATTTTAACGAAGCACTTGCAGAGGCGTTTCCACAGCTACACATTTTGTACATAGAGTCTCCATTGGAGCTGTGGTTTTATAATCAGACATGTCCTCCTGCTCATGTCTGTGGGTTTGTATCTACTTTTTTCTATGTGGCTGCCCAATCATTCCCTCAGCTAAAGTTAACCTGTTACGCACCCACCGAGAGCATTCTCAGGCAGGCAGATAAGGCGGGTGTTTACGGCAGTGACTGTTTTACCAACAGTGAAGCGATCACGGTCAATTTCGAGTGCCTGCCTGCCGCTGTTGGCCGCCGTTTCATTGAAGCAGAGGTGGGCGAAGGTGTCTGAGAAAACAATCTGTATCATTCCTGCCAGAGGTGGCTCTAAAGGGGTGCCGGGGAAGAACCTAAAAGCCTTGGCAGGCAGACCACTGATTGCGCACAGTATCATCCATGCGATGGAAGCGCGTTCTGTGGATACCGTTTACGTGAGTAGTGACTGTGACAAGATACTTGCAGTAGCGGCGGAATACGGCGCGCGGTCAATTGCCCGACCGCCGGACATCAGTGGTGATACAGCCTCATCGGAATCCGCGTTAGCCCACGGTCTGGCGTACTTGTCAGCGGAAGGTATTGCCCCGGAATTAGTGGTTTTTTTGCAATGTACGTCGCCCCTCAGAAGTGCTGGCGACATTGACAATGCAGTGGCAACATTACGGCAACAAAAAGCGGATTCTTTGCTTTCAGTAACCGCCTCACACCGTTTTCTGTGGCAGCAAAATAGTGATGGTACAGCAGCTTCGCTAAATTACGATTATCGCCACCGGCCTCGCCGTCAGGATATGGCAAAGCAATATATGGAAAATGGCTCCATTTACGTATTCACTCCTGCCATATTCAGAGCTACCGGCAACCGCCTGGGGGGTAGGGTTGTACTTTATGAGATGCACGAAAGCAGCAGTGTCGATATCGATAATGAGTTTGACTTCCACCTTGCAGAACAACTTCTAACAACACCAGACAGGCGTGCAGAATGATTATTGACCGGGACATTGAACAGTTTATTTTGCAACACACCGCCTCAGTATCCGAAGCGCTGCAAAAACTGAATGCAAACAAACATCAGATTCTCTTTGTCGTCGATAACCGCAATCACCTGCGAGGATGCTTCACAGACGGAGACTTTCGACGGTGGGTGCTTAGACAGTCGTCCATTGATATTTCCCAGTCGGTGCAGGCGGCAATGAACACCAATTGTATGGCGGTGCACGAGGATCAGGACTCAATGTTTCTAGAGTCAATGCTGAATGAGCGTGTTCGGTGTATCCCTGTGCTGAATCATCATTCACAGATTGTTGGAATAGCCCGACGCAATCCTCCGGTCATCACTATCGATGAACATGTCGTTGCGCCAGCAGGTAAAACGATGGTGATAGCAGAAATCGGCAACAATCATAATGGCAGTCTCGAGTCCGCGCTCTTACTCATTGATGAGGCGATTGCCGCAGGCGCCGACTGTGTAAAATTCCAGATGCGGGATCTGAACTCCCTGTATGTAAATAAAGGGGATACTGCCGACCCCAGTGAAGATTTGGGCTCTCAATATGTGCTTGAGTTACTTAGCAAGTACCAGTTAACAGATGACGAGTTTGCGCGTGTTGCAGAGTATTGCAGGGAAAGAGGGGTTACCTTTCTTTGTACACCATTTGATCAGGTGAGTTGTGACAAACTGGATGAGTTAAATGTCCCTGCTTTTAAACTGGCTTCGGCGGATCTGACTAATCACCCACTGTTAATGCACGCCGCGAAGAAACATAAGCCACTGATAATCTCAACAGGTATGGCAACCGATGAAGAAATTGAGGAGTCCGTGGGCCTGTTAAAAGCTCAGGGAGCACGCTTTATTTTACTTCATTGTAACTCTACGTATCCGGCACCCTTTAAGGATGTCAATTTGCGCTACATGGAAAGACTGGCGGCAATGAATCAGGGGCTGGTCGGTTATTCGGGACACGAACGAGATATTCATGTTGCCATCGCGGCTGTAGCATTAGGCGCGAAAGTAATTGAAAAACATTTCACTCTAGATCGCAACCTGGAAGGAAATGACCATAAGGTGAGCTTACTGCCCGACGAATTCTCGCGAATGGTTGAGGGGATCCGGCAGGTGGAGCTGGCAACGGGTGAGGGAACAACCCGCATGATGAGCCAGGGCGAAATGATGAATAGGGAAGTGCTGGGGAAAAGCTTATACGCAGTAACCAATATTCAGGCCGGCACTGTTATTTCACGTGACATGATACAGGTAAAGAGCCCTGGTAAAGGATTGTCTCCCAATAAAATAACCGAACTGGTCGGTAAAGTCGCTACCCGCGACGTAACAACCGGGGGGGCATTTTTTGCCTCGGACCTTCTGGAAAAGCAGCGTGCTGATCAGCTTCAGTTCTCGTTACCGGGATGTTTTGGCATTCCTGTCCGCTATCATGACGCCCAGCTGGCAAACAAAGCGAATGTGCAGTTAGTTGAATTCCATCTTAGTTTTAAAGACTTAGAACTCTCACCAGGCAACTACCTGGAGGTGGATACAGACAGAAAAGTGGTGGTACATGCGCCGGAATTATTTGCTGAAGACCATACCCTGGATTTGGCCTCTCAGGATGCAGTATACCGGCAACAGTCTATAGACTGGCTGAATACCGTGTTGGATGTCGCAAGAGAAATTGGTACCTACTATCCGGCGCAGAAATTAATTCCCGTGGTGGTAAATGCAGGCGGGTTTACACAAAACGAATTCGTAGACAAGGCTGCCCGTGAACAGATGTATGAGACATTGGGCCAGGCGATCAAGTCACTCAGGGTGGACGGCATAGATCTGCTAATCCAGACCATGCCGCCTTTTCCCTGGCATTTCGGCGGACAGCGCTACCATAATTTATTTGTCGATCCGCAAGAAACGGCCACATTTGCCGACCGTTATAACGTAAATATCTGTCTGGACATTTCCCATAGCTGGCTGGCCGCCAACTGTCTTGAAATAAACCTTGAGACATTTCTGGCGTTACTGGGGCCAAGAATAAAGCACCTGCATATTGCCGATGCTAAAGGGGTAGATGACGAGGGCCTGCAAATAGGAGAAGGCGAAATTCCGTTCGCCCAGGTGTTCTCTCAAATAGCGCGTTATTGCCCTCACGCCACCTGGTTACCGGAAATCTGGCAGGGGCATAAAGACGATGGAGAAGGCTTCTGGTGTGCGTTTGAAATGCTCGAAGGGGTGTTAGCCGGTGATGCCCAACCTGATAAACTCACCTTACAGGACATGTAAGATGGTGTCTCAGCTTCCCTGTGCTGCGCCCTTCGTACACGATGACAATCAAAGTGTGGATGTGATTGTTAACGATGTATTTAGTAATGGTAAAGGCGTTGTCTTTATCATCAACAACGAAAACGCGCTGTGCGGCGGGGTATTTAAGAGTCAGATTTTACTGGCCTGTCGCACTGGCAGGGCGCTGATACTTTCTGAATTAATTTCGCCGGTCAATATTGTCGGTACAACGCAGCAGAGTGACACGGACATCCAGCAGCTGTTCAGTGCGTCGGTACAGCTGGTTCCCGTATTAGAAAATAAAAAATTAGTTTCGCTTGCAGTGCCAACACCGCCCGCACGTGCAGACAAAGTAAACCTGAACATTGGGTCGGGTGGTTATTACCTTCCGGGTTTTACAAATTTGGATTACCCGAGTGACTGGTACCAGGGGCAACAGCAACAGCCGTTCATCGCCTACGATATGCGTAGTGATGACCTCCCCTTTTCTAACGGGTCCGTGGATAATATTTATTGTTCTCACGTAATCGAGCACATCGAGACACCGTATGTGACCCACTTTTTTCAGGAAGCCGCGCGAGTGCTTAAGCCAGGTGGTGTGCTGCGGGTAGCATGTCCTGATGCGGATTTTTTAAAACAGGTTTCCGCGTTCGATAATCACTTCTGGGACTTTAGGAAGCCCTGGTTTAACACGCATACTCCGGGTCATGAGTCAGTGACGCAGCCAGACTATCTTGTCAGAGAGATTGCGACCAGACAAAGCCGGTTCTTAAGTACGATGGCGTCTCAGCCCAGGCTTACTGAGGAGCAGATCTCCACACAATCCACGCAGACCCTGGTCAACACATTGTGTGCTGAGCTCAGCTTTGACGCCGAGCGCCCCGGTGATCATATTAACGGCTGGTGGTTCGAGCGAATTGCAGCTGTCTGCTCTTCGTTACCGTTCTCGCATTGTATACGCAGTAAATTTGGCGGCTCGGTAAGCGCAGCCATGCAGGGCGCGGATATCGACCAGACCTACCCGAATATGTCGTTATACGTCGATTTAGTAAGGTAAGAGGCGGATTGAACCATGCAGGGTAATAACCTTCATCCCAGTGTAATTCGGTTCGCTCCGCGTGGTGCTGAGGACAAAGAGGCGTTTCTTAAAAAGGTAGCGCGGTTATCGCAATCGCCTGCGAGCAGACAAGTATCTGCCGGTGCTATTACCTTTAAGCTTAACGTCGAGAATATGACCAATATCGTGCGGGCACTACGAGAGTTCGGCGTGGTCTGCCTCACTGATGTAGTACCGGAAACAATAATTAATGCATTTAACGCCAAGTTTGACCGTCTGATGAGTACCATTTCGCTCGCGATGGCCAACAGCGACGATACTTACGGTTCTGCGGGCGGCGTCGACTGGCAACGCAACCTGGCATTTGCCAAGGACTTTAATGCGCTGGTTGAACATGAGGCGCCCATTGTTAACGTGCGTGGAAGTCATCATTCTGATACAGGTATGCGAGATGTGTTTAATGTTCAGAAAATGATTGAATTTAACTCAGATCCGCTTATCAACCGGTGCTCAGAGTTATTTATGTCCGGCCAGATCCAACAGCTAATTCACAAGGTTTCTCCTTTTCTGTATACCAATACCCAGTTATACGAGAGTCACTCCGTGACAGATACCCGAGGGTTTCATATAGATAATATTTTTGGCACCCATAAAGCATTTTTGTATCTGACCGATGTAAACAGTGATGATGACGGACCCTACTGCTATGCACCAGGTACTCACCGATTACCCTACTTACACCGGCTGGAGCTGAGGTATACAGAGCGGCTGGGCATTCGTGGCAGGGATATGGTAAGCGGAAACTATGTGAAGTCGCTGAAGTTTTTAGCCCCCAAAGGTACTTTGATAATCAGTAATCAAACCGGCATCCACCGTGGCGTTCCACAACGTGAGGGCAGCTTCAGACGGGTGCTGGTTGGTAACTTCAGTGAACATAACAAGCTTGCCAGAAGCTATTGAGTGATAAACGATCTGCAGAGAGGCGCACATGCCAACTGAGCACGGGTTAATTTCCGACCTAAAGTTTTATTCAAAAAAGAAGCGCTTACTTCGCTACCTGTACGGAGAAGTGATGAGTATTTATTACCGCGGCCGGTATCAGCTTCTCCCCCGGCTCTGGTTATTAACCTTTGGTAAGTTGGATAACCTTCTGTTCTACAGGTTCGATGCCAGAAGGGTGCTCGCAAAAGAGTTCGAAGAATCGCTTGCCCAGCCCGACCAGCACCTTATTCCAATGGGCAACTACTTTATTGACCAGCAACAGTGCTTTTCTTCTCCGCCCGTTGTGTACTCATTAGGTGTGCTGACCGATACGAGCTTTGATCGCGCAGTTGCAGATCATTATAACACCGACGTGTATTTATTTGACCCGGCGCCCATTGCAGTGGATTACATGCACAAAAACCCATCTCCCAAACTGCACTTTTATCCGTTTGGGGTCTGGATTGAAAATACAACTACGGTTTTTTCATGTCCGAAAGAAGAGGGCAGAAGCCCTTCAATGCTTATCAGTCACGCTGGTAAACAATTCTCCGCTGAGTGCCGCACCCTGGACGCTATCAAAGCCGAGCTTGGGCATGACCGAATCGATATCTTAAAGATGGATATTGAAGGAGCGGCGTTACCGATACTGGAAGACCTGGTAGCCAGCGGCGCACAATTGCCAACCCAGATAATTGTCGAGTTCGAAAGGTATGAGAATAGCATTGCAAAATACTGTGAGTTTTATGTTCGAATTGAGAAGCTGATAAAGACCTTTGCCGACCAGGGCTATCAGACGTTTAACCTCCCTCGCGCCTATCACAAATACAATTGCCTTGAACTTTTGTTCACTAAGCGCTCGAATAAGGTAGCCGAACTTGACTCGTCTTTTAACTGAAGAACGCTATGGAACAGATTATGACAACATCAATGACTTCTGTTGACGAGACCCGGTGCTTGGCGTGCAGCGCGTCTTCGCATCATTTTAAATTATATGGTCA
>JBPEWW010000245.1:0-16591 GCA_052032275.1 Alteromonas sp.
CGCTGGCAGTATTCGGCCATGCTGGTGGCCGCGATGCCGGTGGTGTTGCTGGCCGTGGTGCTGCCGCTGGCGGTATTTATGACCTGGCTGGCCCGGGAAGGCACCGGAGGCTTTGAGTGGCAGTTTGCCTGGAACTCGGCGTATGCATCGGTACTGGCCGCGATTGTGGCCATTATCTGCGCCCTGCCTGTGGCCTATGCGGCGCTGTCCGGCAAAGCCGGCCGGCTGATGGAGCGCATTACTTATTTTGGCTTTGGTGTCCCTGGCATTGTGATGGGCACAGCGCTGGTGTATCTGGGACTGCAGTTGCCGCTGCTGTATCAAACCCTGGCGCTGCTGGTGGTGGCCTATGTGCTGCGGTTCCTGCCATTGGCGGTAGGCAGCGTGCGCACCACCGCCGAAAAGCTCGACAGCGGGCTGGTGAATGCCGCCCGGGTGCTGGGGGCCAGTCCCCGGGAAGCCTATCTGCGCATCACCCTGCCGCTGACCCTGCGGGGTATGGTGGCCGGGGCCGCACTGGTGTTTCTGGAGGCTATGCGGGAATTGCCAGCCACGCTCATGCTGGGGCCCACCGGGTACGAAACCCTGGCCACCTACATGTGGCGGGTGTATGAAGCCGGCTATTTCGGTCGCGCAGCGGTACCTGGTCTGCTGTTAGTGTTATTATCAGGTATCGGTTTAATGTTGATGCTGTCCGGTGAACGCCGGGCGGAATTTACCCTGTCTGAAGATGGTGGGCGGTAATGCTGAAAGTCAGTAATTTGTGTGTGAATTACGGGGCTACCCGGGTGGTAGACAACCTGAATATTGAGCTGGATCATGACGAAATACTGATGCTGGTAGGGCCTACCGGCTGCGGTAAAACCACCATACTGCAGGCGCTGGCCGGGCTGATCCCAATTTCCGACGGCGCCATTGAGCTGGGCCGCTGGCGTGCCACACCCAGCAAGATGGTGCCCCCGGAAAAGCGCCATGTGGGCATGGTGTTCCAGGACTTCGCCCTGTTTCCGCATATGACGGTGGCAGACAACGTGTGTTTCCGGCTCAAAGATACCTCGCTGGCAGATCACTGGCTGGCATTGCTGGGCATGGAACAATTCCGTGACGCGAAACCGGGGCAGCTCTCCGGCGGCCAGAAGCAGCGAGTGGCGCTGGCGCGTACCCTGGCCCATGAGCCTGCCTTTGTGCTGCTGGATGAGCCGCTGTCCAATCTGGATGCGGCACTGAAAGACAGCCTGCGCTGGGAAATTCGTGGCGCGCTGAAAGAAGCCGGGGTGCCGGCCATCTGGGTAACCCATGATCAGGAAGAGGCCTTATCGGTGGGTGACCGGGTGGGCATTCTGAACAAAGGCGTGCTGGAACAAATTGATACCCCGGAAACCTGTTATGCCACCCCGGCCAGCCGTTTCGTGGCGCGCTTTCTGGGGGAGGCCAGTTTCCTGCCCGCGCTGCTGCGTGACGGCAATGCCAAAACCGACATTGGTGACGTGCCGGGGACGGCGGTCAACGGTGCGCAGGGTGAAGTTGATATTCTGGTACGTCCGGATGATTTATCGCTGGTGGCACACAGTGATGCCGCCAACAGCACGGTAGACTGGGAGCGCTATGAAGGGGAAAGCCGGCTTTATGCGGTAACGCTGGATAACGGCACCCAGATGAAAGTGCGGGTCAGCCACGAAAACGCGCTGCAGCCCGGTGAACGGGCCCGCCTGCAGCTCACCACCACCCATCCGTTAGCGGCGTTCGCCCGGGAAGCCTGAGCAGCCCACCGGCCATCGCCGGTGAGCCCGCAAGCACCTTATTCCGCCAGCGCCATCCCTTGCTTGTAGAACGTCAGGGCCTTGGCATTATCATGATGCTGTTCACTTAGCTGGGACAACACCAGCAGATCCTGTTTGTCCTCTGACAGTGTGATGGCCTTCATCAGCGCCTTCTCTGCCAGGGCATCGTCGCCGGCGTGAAAGGCCACATGCCCCAGAGTTGAATACAGGGCCGGGTTGTCGCTGTCCTGCTTAATCCACTTCTCCAGCGCCGCCATGGTGGGCGCCGCATTGGCCAGGTTCAGCTGTTTCATTAACGGCAGAAATGCTGGCTCGGGGCCCCGTTTTTGCCATTCCAGCAGACAGTCCTGCGCATCACTGTGCATACCCTGCTCCAGCAGTTGCTGCACGTAGGCGGCCTGGTAGGCGGTATCGTGGCGTAACTTACGGGGCAAGGTCTGCCAGTGCTGCTTCAGGGCATTGGCGCCCTGTTTACTGGCAATCTCCGCAAATTTACCCTTGGCAATCTGTTGCGACCAGCGGGTAAAGCTGGCTTTGTCGAGGTGCTTTTTCCAGCCCGGCAGGTTGTCTTCCAGGGTTTGCCAGTGGCCCTGTCTGGCCAGACATTCCGCCTTCAGTTTCACCACCTGGGTATGATCGCCGTGCTTGTCGTCCAGCTTTTCCAGGCGCGCGAACGCCTGCTCAGGCTGACCTTCTTCAATATCCAGCCGTGCCTGCACCAGGGTGGCGGCAACTTTGGCATTGGGGTAATCCTCCGCTTCACTGAGCAGGGCCCGTACCCGGTCCTTCTCATCCAGCGCCCGGGCAACCTGCGCGGCGGCCAGATAGTTCACGCCGTCAAAGTCGCCGTCGGTGGTTTGCTGGAACGCTTTTTTGGCGTCCTCAAGCTGACCTTCAACCAACGCCTGCAGACCACGATAAAAGGCCCGCTTGCGGCGCCGCTCGCCCAGCTTGCCGAACCAGCGATGAGAGCCTTTAAACAGGCCGGCCAGCCAAAACACCAGTTTCAGGACAATCCACAGGCCTACCAGCCCTAATACCACCGAAATGACCAGACTAATAACCGTCATCTCGATGGCAGTGTTGCCCATGGTAATGAGCACATAGCCTTTTTCACCAATGATCATAGGGGCCGCCAGCATGGCCGCCACCACCACCACAATAAATATCAGGGCAATAAACAACCGTCTCATAAGGCACTGGCTCCTTGCCCGAAGACTTGTTTAACCCGCTGCTCCAGTAAGTCCTCAAGGGGCTGCTGGGCGGCCAGCTGAGTGGGGATCTCGCGGCTGACATCGGTGTCGGCGAGGTTATTCAGGGCGGCCACAAAGCCGCTCACTTTGGCATCGTCGGTACTGAATTTATCGGCCAGAATAGCCAGCGCGTTTTGCAGTGACTGCTGATACAGCGGCTGGTTGGCGTTCAGCGCCGCAGACTGGGCATTCATTAACTGAAAGCGCAGCTGCTCTTTAATCAGCCAGCGGGTTTCCTGGCTCATCACCGGCTCCACCGGGCCGTCCAGATCTTTGACGGTCAAAAAGTCGTTTACCAACGAACGCCACACAGCTTTCAGGTTAGCCAGCCAGTCATCGGTGGAGTCAGACACATCACTGCCACTGGTATCGCCGGTGCCAGCGGGTTTTTCAAAGGTATCCAGCGGCAGGGCCTTCACCTGGCCGAGCATGCCGGACAGGGCCAGCGCCACCGAGGTATGTGATACCGGGTTAAGCTGCTGCAGGGCCTGAATGTCTTCGGCCAGTTTGGCCCGGACCGGCAACACCGATGGATCGCCCAGAGACTTCAACCGCTTATCGGCATTCACCAGCAGCATGATGGCGGTACGCACATCCTGCTCCAGCCACAATTTGCGGCCGGCCATGCGCACCAGGTAGTCGGCTTCGGCAATCAGCCAGTCGGCCGGGCGGCGGCCTTCCAGGTTCTCAATTTGCTGCTGCAGCGAGTTGGTTTGTTGCTGTACCGCCTGCGACTGCGTGATAATTTCCTGATCACTGTCGGCGAGACTGTCCAGTTCGCCGCGCAGGCTCTGGCGTTCATTTTTCAGCGTCGCCAGCTCACTTCTGAGTGTGGCCAGGGTGGCTTGCAGTTCGTTGACCTGATCGCTCTGGGTGCGCTGGGCATCGGCTAATGCCTGGGAGTTATCAGTGCGCTGGGTTTCGTACCAGTAGGCACCGCCAGCCAGGGCAAAAATTAACAGCAAACATACAACGACCATAAACCACAGCGCGCCGGTGCGGGCCTTTTTAGGGGCGTCGGCGGGCGTCTCTGGCTCAGGGTCGGGCTCGGTGGGGGCGGGGTCCACAGGTTCCGAGGCAGGTTGTTCATCGGTCACGGTAGCGGGCGGTAAGGCCTCCTCCGGCTTGTCCTTGTCGTTGTGGTTACTCATGTTCTACTCCCAGAATTCCTTTACCCACTTTATCAATGCGGCGTCGCTAGCACCAGCGCTAACCGCCACCTCTCTCACTCCCAGGGCGCGAATAGCGCGGGCCACCCGCTCACTGACCGTCAGCCAGGGCAGGGCAGCAGCGTGCGCCTGGGGGGCCTGATGCCATAACTGGCGGGCCATCTCTTCGCTGGTGGCAATGATGCCTTTTACGTGCGACCACTGCCATTGGTTCGATTGTACCGGTTTGGCTAACGGCACCCGCCGGTAAACACAATACGGGGTCACCGCAATGCCCCGTGCCTGCAGGGTGTCAGCAATCGCGGTGCGGCCGCCTTCGCCCTTAATGATTAACACTGACTGACACGGCGGCGCGGCCAGTTCCGGCAGCGCCAGCACGCCTTCTGAGGTCTGCGGTTGCGGAGTGATAATTGGCGACGCAGTGGCCGCCAGCGCGCTGGCCGTGGCCGCACCGACCGCCACCACGGGGCGCTGCGCCACACACGCTGCCGGCAGGGTAAGCAAAACCTGTGCGGCAAACACGCTGGTGACAATCAGGGGCGTGCGTACCGATTCAGCCTGCAGTTGTTGGCGCAATGCGTCAATGTCAGGCTGACAATACTCAATATCACTGGTGGCAATAACGGTAGCTGCCAGCCCCGCCACGGCAAAGGCCGCAGCTGTGGCAGCTAACTTGGGACGCGGCCGGGTTATCAGGTACATGGGGTTAGTTGTACAGGGCCTGTAAAATTTCACCGGCCCCTTGCGCGAGCAGGGATTCTGCTACTTCAATCCCCAGTGCTTCGGCGCGTGACCGGTCACCGGTCGCCGAGGCAAACAGCAAAGTGGTGCCGTCAGGCTTGCCCACCATACCGGTGATAGTCAGGACATCGTCTTCCAGCGTAGCGTAACTGCCAATGGGCACCTGACACCCGCCTTCCAGCCGGGTGTTCATGGCACGCTCGGCAATTACCCGGGTACGGGTGTCGTGGTGGTTAAGGTCGGCCAGCAGCGCAATGAGTTCGGCATCGTCGTTACGGCATTCAATACCGACGGCGCCCTGGCCTACCGCGGGCAGCGAGATTTCCGGGGGCAGTGGCGCCTTAATGCGGTCCGCCAGTTGCAACCGGATCAGACCGGCGGCGGCCAGAATAATGGCGTCGTAATCGCCGTTATCGAGTTTCGCCAGCCGGGTATTCACATTGCCGCGCAGGTCACGAATGTGCAGGTCGGGTCGGTGTTTACGGATCTGGCACTGGCGGCGCAGACTGGAGGTCCCCACTACCGCGCCGTGCGGCAGCGCATCCAGTGAATCATAATGATTGGATACAAATGCGTCGAAGGGGTTTTCCCGTTCACAGATGGCGTGCAGGCCAAACTCCTCCGGGAAGGCCACCGGCACATCCTTCATGGAATGCACGGCGATGTCGGCGCGCCCTTCCAGCATGGCCACTTCCAGTTCTTTGATAAACAGCCCTTTACCGCCAATTTTAGCCAGCGGGGTATCCAGAATGCGGTCGCCCTGGGTGCTCATGGGCACCAGTTCGACGGTCAGCTGGGGGTGGTGCTTCAGTAATTCCGCCTGGACGAATTCGGCCTGCCACATGGCCAGCTTGCTTTTGCGGGTGGCAATACGAATAGTGCGTGAGGTGGTCGCGGTCATGAGGATCCTGCGTGATGTTCAGTCAGTAATACGGGCATTCTAGCGAAAACCGCTGCCGCACGCACCGGGAACCTGTCGCAGCGGTCAAACACTGGCTGGCCGTCACGGCATGACGGCCCAGCCGCCGGTGTCAGGCGAAGCGGTCGCTGATAAAGCGGCTGATGTCGTTAAGTTCCTGCAGACACACATTGTGCTGCATGGTGTAGCTGTGCCAGGACACGGTGAAATGGCTGCTTTTAAGCGCTTCATAGGCCATCTGTCCCAACACCATGGGCACCACTTCATCCTGTTCGCCGTGCGCCATCATAATGGGCGTATCGCGATTTACATCGCTGGCTTCACTGGCGAGCCGGTCGGGCTCACACATATAGGTGGACAATGCCATGACCCCGGCCAGCTTGCGGGCATAGCGGGTAGCCAGGTGCAAGGCAATGACCCCGCCCTGTGAGAAGCCGGCCAGCAGAATCCGCTCGGCGGGGATCCCCTTGGCGATTTGAGACTCAATCAGGCGCTCTACCTGGGCAGCGGAGTCCAGCACTCCGTCTAAATCGGCGCGGCTGTTGAAGTCCAGCGACTTGATGTCATACCAGGCCCGCATCCGCATGCCATTATTAATGGTCACCGGGCGTTCAGGTGCATGGGGAAACAAAAAGCGGATAGCCGGCTCGTCAGGTAATTTCAGTTCCGGCACGATGGGGGCAAAGCCATGCCCGGAATCGCCCAGACCATGCAGCCAGATAACACAGGCTGTTGCTTCCTGGGTTGGATTAATCTCGACGCAGGGTAATAAACTCTCACTCATCTGAACCAGTCCTTTCAATTGTCAGCAATTCGGGTGGTGGTGACCGTCACAAAAACCGTCTGTGGCTAGCGTTCCGGCATAGCGTTACATTATGCTACCATTGTGCCCTGAAATGACCAATTGCTGATAATACTAATTAACTTATGGCTTCTTTACTCGGTAACCTGTTTATACTCGCGGCGCCGTCAGGTGCTGGAAAATCCAGCTTAATCAAGGCTCTCATGGAAAAGCATGGCGAAAATGCGCCGTACCCCATGCAGGTGTCCGTGTCGCACACCACCCGTCAGCCGCGCCCGGGCGAAGTGGATGGTGAGCATTATCATTTTGTCAGCCGCGAACAATTTGAAAGCCTGATTGAACAGGGGGTGTTCTTCGAGTGGGCCGAAGTCTTCGGGAATTATTACGGCACCTCCCGGGTGACCATCGAGCAAACGTTGCACCGTGGCATCGATGTCTTTCTGGATATTGACTGGCAGGGCGCGCGGCAGGTTAAAAAATTACTGCCGGATGCGTGCGGGATCTTCATTCTGCCGCCATCCGTGGAAGTGCTGCGGGAACGCCTCACCAAACGCGGTCAGGACACTGACGATGTGATTGCCGCCCGGATGCGCGAAGCGGTGTCAGAGATGTCGCACTATAAGGAATTCGATTACCTGCTGGTGAATGATGATTTTGCCACGGCACTGCAAGAGCTGGAAGCCATTGTGTGTGCCCAGCGGCAACGCACCAGTAAACAAAATATCCGCCATAATGTCCTGCTGGCGCAGCTGACCAGCGCCGAATAGGATCGCGGATCCGGCTGTTGTTAAATCGCACAAAATACTAGGATCGCGGCCAGTGGTGGTATATACTACGCGGCCGTTTTTTGAAATACTCGCTCAACCTATTTTCGGAGAAAGTAATGGCTCGCGTAACCGTAGAAGATGCTGTAGACAAGATTGGTAACCGCTTTGACCTGGTGCTGGTTGCAGCACGCCGTGCCCGTCAAATTGCCACTGAAGGAAAAGATCCGCTGGTTGATGTGGCGAATGATAAGCCCACGGTTACCGCGCTGCGTGAAATTGAAGAAGGCCTGGTCGATGCCAGCACGCTGGAGCAGGAACAACTGCGCGATCAGGAACAACAGGACAGCGCCGAGTTTGCGTCGGTTGCCAATATCCTGTCTGAGCAGTAATTACGCCCCACGCGCGTAATACCCTATTGAGGACGCCAGTGTACTTGAGCAAAGTACGCTGGCGTTTTAGCATTGGCTTTCCCCTTGTTTCACCGTATTCTTAATGGTGACATGTACTAACAATTCAGTGGACTTCATTACCTGCCGTGTATCTGTTTGAAGGGTTAAAACAAAAAATTGCCGACTACCTGCCAGAAGACCGTGTCAAACTGGTACAGGAGGCGTTCGTGCTGGCGCATGAAGCCCATGACGGTCAAATGCGCTCCAGTGGCGATCCGTACATTACCCACCCGGTGGCAGTGGCCGGGATTCTTGCCGACATGCATCTGGACCATGAAACCCTGATGGCCGCCTTGCTGCACGATGTAATTGAAGATACCCACTACAGTCAGGAAGACTTGGCCGCCTCGTTCGGTGACACCGTGGCGGAGCTGGTGGAAGGCGTCAGTAAGCTGGAAAAAATTGCCTTTAACAGCAAGCAGGAAGCGCAGGCTGAAAACTTCCGCAAAATGATGATGGCGATGGTGCAGGACATCCGGGTGATCCTTATCAAACTGGCCGACCGCACCCACAACATGCGCACCCTGGGCGCGCTGCGGCCGGACAAACGTCGCCGGATTGCCCTGGAAACGCTGGAAATATACGCCCCCATTGCCCACCGGCTGGGTATTCATGAAGTTAAAAATGAACTGGAAGACTTAGGCTTTCAGGCCATGTACCCCATGCGCCACCGCGCCCTGAAATCGGCCGTCAAACAGGCCCGGGGTAACCGTAAAGAAATTATCGATAACATTCGTGACGAGCTGGAAACCCGGATCACCGAATACGGCATTACCGCCACCGTGCTGGGCCGCGAGAAACACCTGTACTCCATTTACCGCAAAATGAAAAATAAAGAACTGATGTTCAATGAGGTAATGGATATTTATGCGTTTCGGATTGTGGTGGACTCGGTAGACAACTGTTACCGCTCGCTGGGGGCGATGCACAGCCTGTACAAGCCTATCGAAACCCGCTTCAAAGATTACATTGCCATTCCCCGTACTAACGGCTATCAGTCGCTGCATACGTCGCTGGTGGGGCCCCACGGTATCCCGGTGGAAGTGCAAATCCGCACCCAGGCCATGGATCAGATGGCCGACAAAGGGGTGGCGGCACACTGGTTGTATAAAGAGCCCGGTGACAGCGACACCACCGCTCAGTTACGTGCACGTAAGTGGATGCAGTCGTTGCTGGAGCTGCAACAATCTGCCAGCTCTTCGTTTGAGTTCATTGAGTCGGTGAAAACCGATCTGTTCCCCGATGAAATTTACGTGTTTACCCCGGACGGGCGCATTATTGAACTGCCCACCGGTGCCACTGCCGTAGACTTCGCCTATGCGGTGCATTCCGATATTGGTAACACCTGTGTTGGGGTGCGGGTAGAGCGACGTAATTACAGCCTCAGCAAACCGCTGGAAAACGGCCAGACGGTGGAAATCATTACCTCGCCGAAAGCCAAACCTAATGCGAACTGGCTGAACTTTGTGGTGAGTGCCCGGGCCCGCACCCGTATCCGTCAGTACCTCAGAAAGCAGCATTCTGAAGAAGCGGTCAACATGGGTAACCGGCTGCTGCGCCATGCGCTGGGTGCCGTGAAGCTGGAAAACATTGACCAGCAGGATATTGAGCGGGTGGTGGCAGAAACCAAACACCGCGACTTCGAATCACTGCTGGTGGACATTGGTCTTGGCAACGAGCTCAGCGCGATTGTGGCGCGCCGGCTGCTGGGCGAAAGCGGCGACCTGCCGGACAAGAAGGGGCATGTGGCCATTCGTGGCACCGAAGGCTTGCTGGTGCATTATGCGCGCTGTTGTTACCCCATTCCGGATGATGAGATTGTAGCTGTACTAAGCCCCGGTCGTGGCATGACCATTCACCAGACCGGCTGTACCAACATTCGCAAACTGAGCCGCGAAGAGCCGCAGCGCGTGTTACCCATGCAGTGGGATGACAAGCTGCAGGGCGAATTTAAGGCCTCGCTGCGTATTGAGTTGTACAACCATCAGGGCACGCTGGCGACCCTCACAAACACCATCTCCGGGTGTGACTCGAACATTATCGGGCTGCAAACCGAAGAGAAAGAGAGCAATATCTACTTTATAGATATTGAACTGACCACGCACAACCGTGTGCATCTGGCGCGCGTGATGCGCAAAATACGCACCATGCCAGAGGTGCAACGCGTCTCCCGTCACAGTCAATCCAGACACTAACGAGACAACGAACAGGATCTACTATGTCGAAATCGATTATTCAGACTGATCGCGCTCCCGCGGCTATTGGCACTTACAGTCAGGCCGTGAAAGCCGGCACCACTGTGTACCTGTCAGGCCAGATCCCACTGGTACCCGATACCATGGAAATGGTCTCTGATGAGTTTGCTGAGCAGGCCACCCAGGTGTTCAATAACATTCAGGCCGTGTGTGAAGCCGCCGGTGGTACCACCAATGACCTGGTTAAAATTACTATTTTCCTGACCGATCTGGGGCAGTTTGCCACAGTGAATGACATCATGAGCCAGTATTTCAGCAAGCCGTATCCGGCCCGCGCTGCGGTACAGGTTTCTGCGCTGCCGAAAGGGGCGCAGATTGAAATTGATGGGGTTATGGAGTTGCCGGAGTAAGCACATGTCGCCAGAGCGATACCAGCGCATCCGTGATGTACTGGCGAAACGGCAGACCGACCTCACGGTGTGCCTTGAAAACGTGCACAAGCCGCACAATGTGTCGGCCATTGTGCGCACCTGTGATGCCATTGGCATTCACCGGGTGCATACGGTGTGGGAAGAAAAGTACAAACTGCGTGGCGGCACAGCAATGGGCAGCCAGCAGTGGGTACGGGTGGATAACCACGACACCATTGCCGATGCCATCGGCAATCTGAAGGCTCAGGGTATGCAGGTGCTGGTGACGCACCTGTCTGACAGCGCAGTGGACTTTCGCGATGTGGATTACACCAAGCCCACCGCCGTGTTATTCGGGCAGGAGAAGTACGGGGTCACTGACGAAGCCATTGGCATGGCTGACCAGGATATTGTGATCCCCATGGTGGGCATGGTGCAGTCGCTGAATGTGTCAGTGGCCGCCGCCCTGGTGCTGTACGAAGCACAGCGTCAGCGACAGATTGCCGGCTGCTATGACACCCAGCACCTGCCGGAAGACGAATGCCAGCGTCTGTTGTTCGAAGGAGGCTTTCCGCGCCTGCAGAAGCTGTGCGTACGCAAAGGTCTGCCGTACCCGCCAATCGACGCGAACGGCCAGATTGCCGCCAGCGACGACTGGTGGCAGCAAATGCAGCTCTCCGCCTCCGCGGTGGCCGCCTTACAGGCAGACGAAGCCGCCGGCTAATCGCCGCCCGCCCGGCCACCTGTCCGAAAGGATAAATGCCGGGCAGGTGGCTCGCCAACGATCGTAGAATCCTTTACACTTCCCGCACCGTTGTAAACATATCCAGTCCCCGATGCGCGCTACCCGGCCAGACACTGGCATTGCCCGCAGGCTTCGGCGGCAGGACGAGGAGTGGGAAGGAATAAACACCACCATGCAATCTCTAGCAATGATGCCGGTGACGGCACTGAAAGGCGTGGGTGCCAGGGTGGCAGAGAAGCTGGTGAAGCTCAATCTGGCCACAGTGCAGGACGTGCTGTTTCACCTCCCGCTGCGCTATGAAGATCGTACCCGCATTTATTCTGTGCAGGACTGCCGGCCCTTTACCCACGTCAGTATTCAGGGTGAAGTGAAAAGTGCGGATATCCAGTACGGCAAGAAGCGGATGCTGGTGGTGAAAGTGGCCGACGACACCGGCACCATCACCCTGCGGTTCTTTCATTTTGGCGCCCCGCAGCGCAATATCATGACCCCTGGCAACGAGGTGCGCTGTTTCGGTGAAATTCGCACCGGCAAGTGGGGCCTGGAAATGATGCATCCGGAATTTGCGCTGGTGGAACCGCACTCGGAACCCGTCGCGGAAACCCTGACACCGGTGTATCCCACCACCGATGGCGTTAAACAGCTTACCCTGCGCAATATCTCCGAACAGGCGCTGGCCTTGCTCGACAAGGGCGGACTGGCGGATCTGCTGCCTGAGGGCATGTACGCCCAGCAGGTCAGTTTGCGTGACGCCCTGTATCTGGTGCACCGTCCGCCGCCGGATGTGTCACTCACGCAGCTGGAGGAAGGGGCGCACCCGGCCCAGTACCGGCTGATCATCGAAGAGCTGCTGGCTCACCATCTCAGTGTCCTGAAAGTCCGTCAGCAGTCGGATGCGCAGCCCGGTATTCCTGTACAGGTGGATCACCGGCTCATCGACAAGCTACTCAGTGCCTTGCCGTTTGCCCCCACCGGTGCGCAACAACGGGTTGTAAGCGAGATCCAGCAGGACATGGCCCGCGCGCGCCCCATGATGCGTCTGGTGCAAGGCGACGTAGGTTCGGGGAAAACCCTGGTAGCCGCGCTGGCGGCCTTATCCGCGATTGGGGCCGGCTATCAGGTGGCCCTGATGGCACCTACCGAGCTGTTGGCTGAGCAACATGCCAACAACTTTCGTGAATGGCTGGCGCCGCTGGGTATTGAGGTCGGCTGGCTGGCCGGTAAGCTGAAGGGCAAGGCCCGCGATGAGGTGCTGGCCCGTCTGCAACAGGGTGACATCCAGATGCTGGTGGGCACTCATGCCATCTTTCAGGAGCAGGTCAGCTACCAGCATCTGGCGCTGGTGATTGTGGACGAACAGCACCGTTTTGGTGTGCATCAGCGCCTGGCCCTGCGGGAAAAAGGCGAGTTGCAGGGGCGCTTTCCACACCAGCTGATCATGACCGCCACGCCCATTCCCCGTACGCTGGCAATGACCGCTTATGCCGACCTGGACACCTCGGTGATTGATGAGTTACCGCCTGGGCGCACACCCGTCACCACCGTGGTCCTGCCGGACACCCGGCGCGCCGATGTCATTGCCCGGGTACAGCAGGCCTGCAAAGAGCAGGGACGTCAGGCTTACTGGGTGTGCACGTTAATTGATGAGTCTGACGTGTTGGAGTGTCAGGCGGCGGAAGATGCCGCGGTGACCCTGCGCACGGCGCTGCCGGAGTTACGGGTTGGGCTGGTCCACGGGCGCTTAAAACCGGCCGAGAAACAGCAGGTGATGGATGACTTTAAACATGCCCGGCTGGATTTACTGGTGGCCACCACCGTCATTGAAGTGGGCGTGGATGTGCCGAATGCCAGTATTATGATCATCGAAAACCCCGAGCGGCTGGGGCTGGCGCAGCTTCACCAATTACGTGGCCGGGTAGGCCGGGGAACCGCAGAAAGCCAGTGTGTGCTGATGTACCAAAGCCCGCTGTCGAAAACGGCCACCCAGCGCCTGGGGGTCTTACGGGAGTCCAACGATGGTTTCTTTATTGCCCAGAAAGATCTGGAAATTCGCGGCCCAGGTGAACTTATGGGGACCCGCCAGACGGGGCTGGCAGAACTGAAAATAGCGGACCTGGTGCGCGACGCCGGGATCATTCCTCAGGTCCAGAACATTGCCGGCCATCTGTGGGAAAATTACCCCAGTCACGCCCAGGCCATCATTAACCGCTGGATAGGCCAGAAGGAGCAGTACGGACATGCCTGATTCAACCTTTCTGTTCACCGCCGATCCGCAGCGCCAGGAGCAGGCCCGGGAGCTGGCCGACCGCTGGGGGTTTGTGCTGACCGACCAGCCCCCGGCAACATTTGGCTTGTTGCTGGATGCGCAGGGCCTGGGCCTGAACGATTTCTCTGATCCCAAACAACACCCGGTACGGGCTGATTTTTTGTCTGGCAGCAGTATGTACCGCAAACAGCACGGCGGCGGCAAGGGCGAGCCCATTGTCAAAGCCATTGGCCTGAAAGGGCACACCGACTACCACGTGGTGGATGCGACGCCGGGTCTGGGTCGCGACGCCTTCGTGCTGGCCAGTGTGGGCTGCCGGGTTACCCTGATAGAGCGCTCGGCGGTGGTGGCGGCGTTGCTGGAAGACGGCTTGCGCCGACTGGCTGCGGCCGACAGCAACCTGGCTGACAGGTTAACATTGCAGCATGGTAATAGCGCACAGGTAATGCAATACTGGGATGGGGAACCGGTCGATGCAGTATTTCTGGACCCGATGTTTCCCCACAAAAAGAAATCGGCGTTGGTGAAAAAAGAAATGCGCATATTTCAGCAGGTGGTCGGGCCGGATGACGATGCAGGGGACCTGCTCAGCCCGGCTTGTGCACTGGCCCGCTACCGGGTTGCGGTGAAACGGCCTAATCATGCTGGCGCGCTGAACGACACATCACCCACAATGGCAATTAACGGCAAAAAACATCGATTCGATGTATATATAACAAAAACGGCCTAGGAGAAGACCATGATCCAAAAAGGAAGTACGCTGCCAGAAGCAGATTTTAGCCAGCTAAAAAATGGCGAAATGACTAACCCGAAAACCAATGAATTGTTTGGCGGTAAGCGGGTGCTGGTCTTTGCCGTACCGGGTGCGTTCACGCCGACCTGTTCCCATGCCCACCTGCCGGGTTATGTGGCGCTGGCGGATAAAATTAAGGCCAAGGGGATCGATTCCATCATCTGCCTGGCGGTCAACGACGCGTTTGTGATGGATGCATGGGGCAAGGCGCACAATGCAGAAGCCATTGAAATGGTCGGTGACGGCAGCGCAGAGTTTACCAAGGCTATTGGCCTGGATATGGACACCAGTGTGTTTGGTGGGATCCGCTCGTTACGCTATGCGATGATAGTGAATGACTGCCGGGTAGAAATGCTGAACATTGAAGATCCGGGTCGCTTCGAAGTCAGTGACGCCGAGACGATGCTTAAGGCGCTGTAAGTAAACACGAATTTTAACAGGCGGCTGCCAGGTCGCCTTTTTTAAGCAACAATTGGTGAAAAATTGACCTGTTGGTAGTATGCTTATACTGGTAGCAGGGGATATCCCCCTGGCGTGGCCATGTCTGGCCAGCCGTCGCATTCGATTCTTTTCTTCTGTTTGTCATGCACAGGCATGACGAATTAACATTCGTTGTTTACCAGGGAGGGTAAAAAATGAGTGACGCTATGACCACGACACCAATTTATGTAGTTACCCCGACACCTTCTCAGGATCCGCACGGCGGGAGCTTCGTGAAGTTACTGGGTTCCTGCGGCTATGGGTATTCGGTTACCCCCGATGTGGCCCAGCTGCCTGACACCGGCGATGACGCACTGGTGTTTTTTGATGCCACCGACCCGGCTACCATCATGCCGGCATTTCGCCAGTACCAGGGCGCCGGACGCTGGGTGCTGTACAATTTGCCCAGCGGCGAACTGGATGAGTCGGGCGCCATTCTGGCAGGCATTGAAGGTGCGTTTTATGCAGATGATCCGCCGGAACTGGTGGCCAAGGGGCTGCGCCAGGTGCATAACCACGATGTGTGGTTTTGTCGCCAGTCGCTTAACAGTGCCCTGCGGGCGTTACGTCAGAAGATGAAGCAGGCGTTTGGGCCGCTGAAGCCAGCCAGCGGCGATCTGCTTACCTCCTCTGCAGTGCTCACCAAACGCGAGCGGGCCATTGTCGAACTGGTAGCCAGAGGCGCACAAAACCGTGATATCGCCGAGCAACTGCATATCAGTATTAACACCGTGAAAACCCATATCTACAGTATTTTTCGCAAAACCCACTGCAAGAACCGCATTGAGCTGTTGTTCTGGAGCCAGAACTTTATGCAGCACGTGGAGCCCGGCTAACGCACAGTGCGCAAAAAAACGTGGTGACGTAGAGACTGCGCCCGTTTACCCGTATAATCCGCCTGCAATCTAACCGGGAGTACAGTGTTGATTCAGCGAGATGTGATAGTGATTGGCGCGGGTGCCGCGGGCTTGTTTTGCGCGGCCGAAGCGGGCAAGCGCGGACGCCGGGTCGAAGTGCTCGACCATGCCAAAAAAGTGGGCCGCAAAATTCTGATGTCCGGTGGCGGACGCTGTAATTTTACCAACATGTACGCCAGCGCCGAGAACTTCCTGAGCGAGAATCCGCACTTCTGCAAATCGGCCCTGAGCCGCTACACCCAGTGGGACTTTATTGGCCTGGTCAACGACCATGGCATTGCCTATCACGAGAAAACCCTGGGTCAGCTCTTTTGCGACGATTCGGCGAAAGACATTGTGCAGATGCTCCTAAACGAATGCACCCAGGCCGGGGTTAAAGTGACCACCCGGTGTGACATCCTCGCGGTTGAGCGCCACGGCGATGGGTATCAGCTGACCACCTCACAGGGTGACTATGAGTGTGAGTCACTGGTGATAGCCACCGGCGGGCTGAGTATGCCGAAGCTGGGCGCCACACCGTTCGGGTACAAGCTGGCGGAACAGTTTGGCCTGAAGGTATTGTCAACCCGCGCCGGGCTTGTGCCGTTTACGCTGCATGAGGAACAAAAACAGGTACTCGGTGAACTGAGCGGTATGGCGGTGGATGTCAGTGCCAGCTGCAACGACACCGGCTTTCGCGAAGCCATGTTATTCACCCACCGCGGCCTGAGCGGGCCGGCTATGCTGCAAATCTCCTCTTACTGGCACCCCGGTGACACACTGCACTTAAACACCCTGCCCGGTGAAGATACCCATGCCTGGCTGGCGCAGTGTAAAGCAGACAGCCCGGACGCCCTGCTGGCCACCTGCCTGGCCAGACTGTTTCCCAAGCGGATGGTGCAAACCCTGATTAGCTACCACAACT
>JBPEWW010000246.1:0-2317 GCA_052032275.1 Alteromonas sp.
GGTAAAAAAGAGTCGGCCCCTTCGGTCAGCGCCCCACCGCCGAATCCGTCTGGGACCTCGGTAAAAGATAAGATGGTGAGCCTGTTTGCGCGCATCGGAATTAGTCCGGACATGCCGCTTAATGACAATAAACAGCGCCGGCAAATCATTGAACGCCGGCGACAAATGCGCGACATGCAACGTATCAGTAATCTGCAGGCCGTGCTATCAATTGCCATGAATGTGAGTGTCGCTGAGCGCGAGGCCGAATCGCTGGACCCGGACTGGTTCTATACCTTTGCGGCTATGGCCGAAAATATTTACTCGCCGGCCATGCAGGAGCTATGGGGTAAAATTTTTGCGGTTGAGGTTAGCCACCCGGGCAGTTTCTCGTTGCGGAGCCTGGAGACATTGCGGGCACTGACACAGCGCGACGCGAAATTATTTGGCAAAGCGGTGTCGATTGCCAGTCGGCGCCAGGGCGATGCGGTACCGCGTATTCTGGTGGGTTACCATGTCCGCAAGGGCTGGCTGTCGTTACTCACCCAGTCCGCGCCCACCCAGCTGAATTTGTCAGCCTACGGGCTGTCCTACCCCGACTTGCTGGCGCTTATCGACATGAAACTGATTTACGCCAGTGAAATTGAAAGTGGAGAGTTCGCGGCCGGTCAGCCTACCCACTGGCGCTGCGGTAACGCCAGTATCACGCTGAGTGCACGGCGGGCGGGCGTAGCGTTAGTGTATTACAAGTTTACCGCCGTGGGCGCCGAACTTTACAAACTGGTAGGAAAGCAGGATAACAGCCAGTACCTGTCAGCCCTCAGTGCCTTGCTCACCCCGGCCTTTACAATTGATTAAACCAGCCTCAGTTAACGGCACTGCAGCTGCAAGGCTGTCAGATACCGTCGCCAAACTCATGCAACCCACACTCCCGTTTAAGGCCAAAGAACCGGGTGTCCTGCTCGTTCATGCCTTCCTGGAGTGACTGGGTGGTATGCCAGTCACCAATTGACACATAGCCTTGGTCCCACAATGGATGATACGGCAGGCCGTGTTCTTTCAGGTAAAAATGCAGGTCTTTATTGGACCAGTCGATAATGGGATACACTTTGAACTGGTCGCCAACTTTTTGCAGCACCGGCAGCTTTTCCCGGCTGTCAGACTGACTTCGGCGCAGCCCCGCAAACCAGGTGCCCGCCTGTAACTCACGCAATGCCCGTTGCATGGGTTCGACCTTGTTCATTTTATTGTATTTCTCGATGCCATCGACACCCTGTTCCCACAACCGGCCAAACCGTGCTTCCTGCCAGGCCGCCGACATGTCTGCCCCGTATACGTGCAAATTAAGGCCAAGCATGTCGGTAAGCTTATCCACAAACCCGTACGTTTCTGGAAACAAATAGCCGGTGTCAGTCAGCACGACCGGGATATCTGGCTTAGCCTGAGTAAGCAAATGCAGCATCACCGCAGACTGGGCGCCAAAGCTTGAAGAGACAATGGTCTCTTGCGGCAGATGCTGAAGCGCCCAGGCTACCCGCTGTTGCGCGGTCATTGTCTCGAGTTTGGCATTCAGCTCATCCAGTGTGTGCTGCTCAATAGTCAGCGACAACACGGATGAGGATGCAGTGGCAGTATCACTCATAGAAATCTCTTGCTGAATCGACCACCGGTTTAATAATACCGGCGCGGATCACATAGTCACCAAAGGCTTCCTGCTCATTTCGTTCTTTCGCCCAGCGTCCCACTAACTCATCCAGGGTATCGAGAATTTCCTGCTCGGAAATATTCTCCTGGTACATACGTGGGATCCGGGTTCCTTCACGGTTGCCGCCCAGGTGCAGGTTATACTTGCCAGGACCTTTACCCACCAGGCCCACTTCTGCGAGCATGGCCCGGCCACAGCCGTTCGGACAACCGGTCACCCGGAAAATAATGCTGTCAGAAGCCAGATCATGCTTAGACAGAATGTTTTCAATATCGGTTACCGCATCAGGTAAATACCGCTCAGCTTCGGCCATTGCCAGCGGGCACGTCGGTAGCGACACGCAGGCCATAGAGTCCAGCCGCTGCTGCGATACATCAGGCTGGATTAGTCCATGCTGCTTCGCCAGCGCTTCAATGGCGGCTTTCTGATCCGCCGGTACGCCTGCAATGATCAAATTTTGATTGGCGGTAAGCCGGAAGTCGCCCTGATGTATTTTGGCGATTTCAGCACAACCGGTTTTCAGTGTTTTATTGGGATAATCCAGAATGCGGCCGTTTTCGATGAACACGGTCAGGTGAAACTTACCGTCAATCCCTTCAACCCAGCCAAAGCGGTCGCCACGACCGGTAAACT
>JBPEWW010000247.1:0-12576 GCA_052032275.1 Alteromonas sp.
CTGATTTCACCCTGTACGGCCATAAACCGGGCTAAACGCTCCTGTTTCACCGCTTCCGGTACCGGATCCGGTAAGTTATTGGCGGTTGCGCCTTCTACCGGGGAGTACATAAAACAACCCACCCGGTCCAGCTGTGCCTCTTTCAAAAAGGCGAGTAACTCTTCGAATTCGTCTTCTGTTTCCCCAGGAAACCCGACAATGAAAGTTGAACGGAGAATTAACTGTGGGCATTGTTGCCGCCATTTCTGAATGCGTTCGAGGGTGCGCTCTGCGCTGCCGGGACGCTTCATTAGCCGCAGAATGCGTTTGTTGGCATGTTGCAGCGGAATATCCAGGTAGGGCAATACCCGGCCTGCATTCATCAGTTCAATAAGGTCATCCACATGCGGATAGGGATAGACATAATGAAGTCTTACCCACATATCCAGCGTACCAAGCTGCTCTGACAGCTGTTGCATGTGAGTTTTCACCGGCATGCCATTCCAGAAGCCGGTGCGGTGTTTCACATCGACACCGTAAGCGCTGGTATCCTGAGAAATCACCAGCAGTTCGTTTACGCCGGCCGCTTTGAGCCGCTTGGCTTCATCGAGCACTGCGCCCACCGGCCGGCTGACCAAATCGCCACGCATGGATGGAATGATGCAGAATGTACAGCGGTGGTTACAGCCTTCTGATATCTTCAGGTAGGCGTAGTGACGGGGCGTCAGTTTGACACCATGGTCGGGCACCAGATGCTCAAACGGGTTGTACCGGGGCGCAGGCATATGGGTATGAACCTGTTCTACCACTGATTCATAGGCGTGAGGGCCGGTGATCGCCAGTACATTGGGGTGAACCTCACGGATTTCGTCCTCTTTCACCCCGAGGCAGCCGGTTACAATGACTTTACCGTTTTCCTGAAGTGCCTCCCCAATAGTGTCCAGCGATTCCTGCACCGCCGAATCGATAAAGCCGCAGGTATTAACGATCACGAGGTCGGCGTCATCATAAGTAGGGACCACGTCATAACCTTCAGTGCGCAACTGCGTGAGGATGCGTTCAGAGTCGACCAGATTCTTAGGACAGCCCAGACTAACAAAGCCGATGCGGTTGCCGTTGCCGGCGGTGGTCGGTCCGCGCTGCGCTTCCAGAGTTCTAACCGGCGTTTCCAGTGTGGTGGTGGCATTGGGCGAAAAGGTTTTTACGGTCATACGTACAAAGCCTGCAAGACATTGGGGGTAAAATGGAGGCGAAGTATACCGAATTCCCGCAATAAGGTCAGGGCTTTTTCGGTGAGGGGCACAGGGCCTTTTCCTGTGTTCAGGGTGGACTGACAGGTACGGCACGGGCGTATCGAATTCAGGCTCTAAATCTGGTAAATTTGCGCGATGAAAACCGCCCAACTTAAACTTCCGTTGCACTGTTACGATGAAGCAGGCCGAATCAAGCCCCCGCTGTGGCTGAATCTGGTGTTTCTGGTGTGTCTGGCTGACTGGATAATTCTGGTATTTGCGCTGGCGATCCGGGACCAGACCACATTTTTGCTGGCGTTGTTTTACCCCTCCAGGCTCACGCTGGGCTTGTCTCTGGTCAGTGGCGCGCCCGCACTGCTGGCATTAGTGCTGATCTCGCGGCGTGAGAAACAGTGGCAACAACAGCGCTATCGCTGGAGCCGTTATATTCTCCCGCTGGTTGCTGTAAGCCTGGTAGCGCAGGTGAGTTTGCAGGTGGTGCCGTTAATGGCGCAGTTCTGGCAGTTTCAGCCGGTTGTGGCCGCGCGCATGCTGGCCAGTGTTTGTGCCTGTTATGCACTGATAAAGAGCCGGCACCTACGCTGGATGGTCGCAGACTGGCGATTACCTAACTAACAGCGCGCGGGACGTGGTCTTCATTGCACGTGGTGTGATAGCGCCTGATCGAAATAAGACTGCACGCTAATCTGGCTATCATTTACCAGCCGCTCGTAGCAGATACCGGCAAATGCGTAAGAGCGTTCACCCAGCACCAGCAGTACATAGGGCGCTGACGGCGTGGACTGGTCATAGCGCCAGGTGCCGCCCACATGGCGCTTAAAGGTTTCTCCGACATACGCGCCAAACACATTGCAGAGCGTGAATACAGCGTCGTCTTCCAGCGCTTTGTCGTGGTATTTGTCGACAAAACCTAACAGGATATCATCGACCGTGGCGATGCTGTTGGCAGAAAAGTCCAGTTCCAGCTCAAATTCGTCACGGGCGGTGACCACGGCATCACTTGCGCAATCAGCCATGAGTTTTTCTAATTCTTGTTGTTCCATCATGTTCTCCTGAAAGTTTGGCTTATTGTGCGCGAGTTCACTGAGGATGTCTATTTTTGCCCGGTGATGCGGTTAATTGCGCTTGCGGCAGCAAACATGCCGAACGTGGCAGTAACCGTGACAACCGCACCGAAACCGCCGGCGCAATCCAGCCGGGTGCCGTCTTCCATGGCGGATTTGGCAAAACACACGCTGCCATCTGGCTGGGGGTAACGTAATTGCTCAGTAGAATAAATACATTCCACCCCAAACCGGCGTTTTGGGTTCTTGCTAAAATTGTAGCGACGACGCAGTTCGCTGCGTAACTTTGCCGCCAGCGGATCCTGTGTGGTTTTGGCCAGATCACCCCGGGTAACCTGAGTCGGATCAATCTGTCCACCCGCACCACCCACAGTTATAATAGGGGTCTTCTGACGTTTGCAATGGGCAATCATCGCGGCTTTGGCACGAATACTGTCGGTGGCGTCAATGACAACATCCATATCAGTGGTGAGAAATTCGCTGACCGTTTCCTCAGTCACGAAGTCTTCGATTGCATTGACGCTACAGTCGGGATTAATGCTGTGGATACGCTGGCGCATTACCTCAACTTTCGGTGCGCCAACCGTCTCGGTCATGGCATGGATCTGACGATTGACATTGGTCATGCAGATATCGTCTAAGTCGATGAGCGTGATGGTGCCGACCCCAGAGCGAGCCAGCGCTTCGGCAGTCCAGGTACCCACGCCGCCAATGCCTGCTACACAAATATGACTATCGGCCAGCGCCTGGGCACCCTCCAAGCCGTAAAGCCGTGCGATGCCGCCAAACCTCGCCTGTTGCTGTGAACTCATGTTATTTCCACACTTTATTGACTGTGCCTGTTCAGACTGTTTAAAACGGGCGCATAATGGCAGACTACCAATATATTTCAAGCGCGATAGCGCGGGTAGCATGGACAAAAGCGTGATGCATTATGATTTGATTATAGTGGGGGCGGGGATTATCGGCACCGCGGTGGCGTATGAGTATGCTATGCGCCACCCGGGTGGAAAAATTGCCCTGATTGACAAATCGGCGCAGATAAGCCGCCACCAGAGCGGACGTAACTCAGGGGTGATCCATGCCGGCGTGTATTACCCGCCAGGCTCACTGAAAGCCCGGTTTTGCCGACAGGGACTGGAGGACACGCTGGCATTTTGTCGGGACAATGGCTTGCCTGCCGAGCAGTGCGGCAAGCTGATTGTGGCCACGTCAGAGGATGAGCGGGCACGGCTGGCTACGCTGTATAGCCGCTGCGAGCAGAACGATTTGCAACCTGAGATGGTGTCGGCCCGGGAAATTACCCAGCTTGAGCCCAATATACGTGGCGTCGAGGCGGTGCTGGTGGGGCACTCCGGGATTACCGACTATCAGACAATTGCTCAGTGCATGCTTGCTAAAGCGCAGGAGAAAGCGCAGTTGAACCTGTGTGTTGACCACCAGGTATCCGGCATCGATGAGCAGGACAAGCAAGTGGTGGTGACCGCACATCACCACACCGACAGAATTCGGATAGCTGGCCAGCGGCTCATCTGCTGCGCGGGTGTTCATGCCGACCGATTGATCCGCATGCAGGGTATCCCCTGTGATTTCCAGATTATGCCATTCAAAGGCGAGTATTTCCGCCTGCATCAAAGGTTTGACCATGTTACTAAGCGATTAATTTACCCGGTTCCAGACCCCGCCATGCCATTTCTGGGGGTGCACCTGACTAAAATGATAGGCGGATTTACAACAGTCGGCCCTAATGCCGTGCTGGCAACCGGCCGTGAAGCGTACCGGATTAAAGACACCTCGGTGAAAGACATCCTTGATATGGCCGGATACGCGGGCTTATGGAAGTTACTCTGGCGTTATCGGCAAAGCGTAGTGTCAGAGCTGCGTAGTAGTATCAGTAAAAAATACTACGCGTCCCTGATCCAGCGGTATTGCCCGACAGTCACCGAGCACGATTTTGCGCCTTACCGGCCGGGTATCCGGGCACAGGCCGTGCGCACAGACGGCAGCCTGGTCAGTGATTTTCTGTTCACTGCATCAGGTCGCACACTCCATGTAGGTAATGCGCCCTCACCGGCAGCCACCAGTGCCATGCCAATTGCCCGCGCAATTCTGGCACGGGCCGACGCGCTCTAGCCTCATCACATCATTCGAAACAGTCGAATGGTCAATCCAAATGTTACTGGCTTACGTTTGAAACGGTATGTGCTGAAATAGCAGACCAGATTAAACAGGAGGCGTGACAATGGGTTTATTGGTTGACGGGCAATGGCAGGATAAATGGTATGACACCGACAGTAATGGCGGTGAATTTAAACGCGAATCCGCGTCGTTCAGGGAGCAGATCAGCAACGAGGAGGGGGCGGCGTTTCCGCCTGAGTCCGGGCGGTATCATATGTATGTCTCACTGGCCTGTCCGTGGGCCCACCGAGCGCTAATTTTTCGTAAATTAAAGGAACTCGAAGACCATATCTCAGTGTCGGTGGTTTGTCCCGATATGCTTGATGAAGGCTGGACATTTGAGGATTACCCTGGGGCGACCGGTGATACGTTATACGGCAAGCGGTTTCTGCGAGAGCTTTATCAGCTGCATGATGACACCGTAACTACCCGGGTGACAGTCCCCTTGCTCTGGGATAAACAAACGAAGCAAATTGTCAGCAACGAGTCTTCTGAAATTATACGGATGTTTAATTCGGCCTTTAACGACCTCACCGGCAATACCGCTGACTATTATCCTGCAAAGCTACAGGAGGAAATAGACACCGTAAATGACATGGTTTATCACACCATTAATAATGGGGTATACAAAGCCGGTTTTGCCACGACCCAGGACGCGTACGAAGAAGCTGTGAATGCCTTGTTTAAGTCCTTAGACGTTCTTGAAACACGTTTACAACAGCAACCTTATCTGGTCGGAGATACGCTCACCGAAGCTGACTGGCGGCTGTTCACCACCCTGATCCGGTTCGACCCTGTGTATCATGGTCATTTTAAGTGCAATCGACGGCAAATAGCCGATTATCCGGCCATGTACAATTATATGAAGCGGTTGTATCAGCATCCGGGGGTGGCTGAAACAGTCAACTTCGACCATATCAAGCGCCACTATTATTACAGCCATACTATGATCAATCCTACCCAGGTGGTGCCGGTGGGGCCTGAGCAGGATCTGACTACGCCGGCGGCGGAGTAATACTATGACCAGACAGGTAACACGCCTTATTCGGGGTATAGCAACGCAGGATGGTGCCGGGGTGAAGCTGACCCGTATCATTGGCCAGCCCGCGCAGGGACCACTGGACCCGTTCCTGATGCTGGATGTTTTTGGGTCAGATACGCCGCAGGACTACCTGGCTGGCTTTCCGTCTCACCCGCACCGCGGGTTTCAGACAGTCACTTACATGCTGGCGGGCAAAATGCGCCACCGTGACTCGGTGGGTAACGATGGTGTGATTGATGCCGGCGGGATCCAATGGATGAATGCCGGGCGCGGCATTGTGCACGAAGAGCTGCCTGAACAGGAAGATGGCCTGTTGCAGGGGTTTCAGTTATGGGTCAATCTGCCCGCGGCACAGAAGATGTCGGCGCCGGGGTATCAGGACATCCCGGCATCGAAGGTACCTGAAGTTGCTTTGCCAGGCGGCAAGATCAGGGTGCTGGCCGGCCAGTTTGATAATACCCGCGGACCGGTCACCACCCAGGCAGTGGCGCCCCTGTTTCTGGACCTCCACCTGCGTGGCGATGAGGTGCTGGTCCCTGTCGCGGACGGGCATACCGCTTTTCTGTATTGCTATGAAGACAGTGTGCACGTGGCGGGTAAGCCGGTAACGCAGGGTGAGTTAGCCATTCTGGAGCAGCAGGGCGATGTGCAGATAGAGGGGACCGGCCGGGCCATCCTGGTGGCAGGAGCGCCACTGGGGGAACCTGTTGTTCAGCACGGCCCGTTTGTCATGAATACGGCTGAAGAAATCCGTGAAGCCATTGCGGACTTTAGGGCAGGCAGACTGGGGTAACGCCGCATCGACGTAAAGCGTGGCCAGTATTTGCTGAATATTTGGACAGCCACGCTTTTTTCCGGCGCAAAGCCGCTAATATGATTGAATGAATGCCGTGGGTTCTCTATCATTCCTGACAGGAAATTTAGGGCGTTAGCCTTTTAAAACAGGATTGACCATGAAACCAGTAATTCTTGCCGGCGGCACCGGCAGTCGCCTTTGGCCTAAATCGCGTGCTGCACTTCCCAAGCAATTCCTCGCGCTTACCTCTGATGAAAGCATGTTGCAGGAAACCTTATCGCGCCTTGATGGCACCAGTGCCGAGCAACCGATTTTAATCTGCAATGAGGCGCATCGCTTCTTAGTGGCTGAGCAGCTTCGCCAGTTAGACGCCGATCACGGTGGTATTATGCTGGAGCCGGTGGGCAGAAATACTGCGCCGGCCATCGCGCTTGCCGCGCTGCATGCTACCCAGCAGGGGGAAGATCCGGTATTGCTGGTGCTTGCCGCTGATCACCTGATTAAACAGCGCGATGCGTTTCACGCCGCGATAAGTAAAGCAGAGGCGCTGGCTACGGCGGGTCATCTGGTGACATTTGGCATTGTGCCGGACCAGCCGCATACCGGTTACGGCTACATTCAGTCTGGTGACCAGCTGGACGGCGGCTTTGCCGTGAAGGAGTTTGTGGAAAAACCGGATGAAACCACGGCCCGCCAGTATGTTGATTCAGGTAAATATTACTGGAACAGTGGTATGTTCATGTTTAAAGCCAGCCGCTATCTGGAAGAGCTGGAAAAATTTAATCCCGAGATCTTGGCGGTCTGTAAGCAGGCCATTGCATCAGAAAGCACTGATCTGGATTTTATCCGGGTAGATGCAGAGATTTTTGCGACCTGTCCGGATGATTCCATTGACTATGCAGTGATGGAAAAAACCCAGCATGCAGCCATGGTCCCGTTAGATGCAGGCTGGTCTGATGTAGGCAGCTGGTCGTCACTGTGGGAAACCGCAGAAAACAAAGACGCGCAGGGCAATGTGGTGGTTGGTGACGCTATTCTGGAAGGTGTAAATAACAGCTACATCAATGCAGAAGAGAGAATGGTGTCAGTGATAGGCCTGGATGATGTGGTCGTGGTGGAAACCAAAGACGCGGTCATGGTTGCCCACAAAGATAAGGTGCAGGACATCAAGAAGGTGGTCAGCAAGCTCAAGGCGGAAAAACGTCCTGAATTTGAATTCCATCGTGAAGTGTTCCGTCCATGGGGCAGCTATGACTCGATTGATAACGGCGATCGTTTTCAGGTGAAGCGGATCACCGTCAAGCCGGGTGAAAAACTCTCGGTACAGATGCACCACCACCGTGCAGAGCACTGGATAGTCGTATCGGGAACTGCGAATGTCACCATTGGTGAGAAGACCCAGCTGCTGACGGAGAATGAGTCAGTTTATATCCCCATTGGCGATGTCCACGCGCTGGAGAATCCTGGCAAAATACCGCTGGAGCTCATTGAAGTGCAATCCGGTGCGTATTTGGGGGAAGACGACATCGTGCGTTTTTCAGACCGTTATGGCCGTGTCGCTAAGTAGTAAACGAGGATCTAGCAACCATGGGACAACCCATTACCTGTTTTAAAGCCTACGATATCCGGGGTGAGCTCAACAGCCAGCTGAATGAAGAGGTCGCTTACCGTATCGGATTCGCTTTTGCCCGCGAACTTGCGGCCAAAACGGTTGTGGTAGGTGGCGATGTACGGCTGACGTCAGAGCCGCTGAAGCTGGCCCTGACCGCGGGCCTGATTGACGGCGGGGCAGCCGTAACCGATATTGGTATGGCGGGCACCGAAGAGATTTACTTTGCTACCTCCCACCTCGGTGTGGACGGCGGTATTGAAGTCACCGCCAGTCATAACCCGATTGACTATAACGGCATGAAGCTGGTGAAAGCAGGCTCTGTGCCTATTAGCGGCGATACCGGCTTAAACGCAATTAAAGAGCGTGCAGAAGCGCTTGACGACGCGGCTGTGCAGGACGCCCTTGCGAGCTATACCGGTGGCCGGGCGATTGATCCGGAAGCCTTTTTTAATGGCCATGCGCATATCCAGCGTGAGCGCCTGGCCGCCTCCGGCCAGTACCAGCAAACCAGCTGCATGGAGGCATATGTCGCGCACCTGCTGACCTATGTCGATATGGCGAATTTCACGCCACTGAAAATTGTCGTGAACGCCGGTAATGGCGCTGCTGGCAATGCTCTGGACGCCATCGAGCAGGCCTTCCTTAATCAACAGGTACCCATTAGCTTCATTAAAGTGCACCACGAAGCGGACGGTACATTTCCAAATGGCATACCCAACCCACTGTTGCCCGAAAACCGTGACGATACCGCACGCGCCGTTATCCAGCAGGGTGCCGATTTCGGTATCGCCTGGGATGGGGACTTTGACCGGTGCTTCCTGTTTGACGCAGAAGGCAACTTTATTGAAGGGTATTACATTGTCGGCCTGCTGGCTGAAGCGTTCCTGGAAAAAGAGCGTGGGGCGAAGATTATTTATGACCCACGGGTATACTGGAATACGGAAGCCATTGTAGAAGAGGCGGGTGGTCAACCCATTAAGTCGAAAACGGGGCATGCGTTTATTAAAGAAAGAATGCGTAAGGAGGATGCGGTGTACGGGGGCGAAATGAGTGCCCACCATTACTTCCGCGACTTCGCTTATTGTGATTCCGGCATGATCCCCTGGCTGCTGATTGCTGAACTGGTGTGTACCAAGCAGCAGTCGCTGGCGTCGATGGTAAAAGAGCGCATCTCGGCATACCCGTCTTCGGGTGAAATTAACAGTAAGCTGAAGGATGCTGACGCGGCCCTTGAACGGGTATTAGCGAAATATCAGGGCGATGCAGCGGTTATCGATGAAACCGACGGCGTGGGCCTGGAGTTTGGCAATTGGCGGTTTAATCTGCGTAAGTCGAATACCGAGCCGGTAATTCGTCTTAACGTAGAGTCGCGGGGTGACATACCGTTAATGGAAGCGAAAACTGCTGAACTGCTGGCGGTTATTCGCGACGAATAAGTATTGCTTCTGTCAGAACAAAAAAAAGCGCCGTAATGGCGCTTTTTTTGTCTCCGTAAGAGCGTAGGTGACAGCAGGGGCCGTTAGGTCAGTATACCAATCATGACCGCATGGCTGATAACGACGACGGAAGTCAGCACCATACGTACACTGGTGTAGCCCACAACAATTTTTTGCGGCAGCGTAAGCGTGAACTTGTCATAAAATAAGATGGCTATGTAGGCCACTGACAACACGCCCAGTACTTTAACATCGCCACTGAACACCAGGCATAACCAGCCAATGATGGTAGGCAGCATGGCAACGTACAGCTGATGGTTAGTCCGGTTATGCTGCAATGCATCCAGCCAGTGTACACCGCCGAAGAACGACAATAATACCGCCGAATACTGGGTAAAATATCTGGCCCCTTCGCTCACTGAAACCATACCGGTAAGGATCATGACCGGCAGTGCGATAAACGGGATCAGTCCGGCGAAGCCTAACGCTACTGCTGAATATGGCATAATTATCTCCTAAAAAAATAGCGCCCACAGGCGCTATTTCATGTTCCTAGCAAACAAGCCATCAGGCTTATTTGAGTGGGGTATATTTACGCTTGCTGTGACCTGTGTACAGCTGACGCGGACGACCAATTTTCTGTTTCTCGTCACTCATCATCTCATGCCAGTGAGAAATCCAGCCCACTGTCCGTGATAGTGCAAAAATACAGGTGAACATATTTGTCGGAATACCAATGGCTTTCAGTACAATGCCTGAATAGAAGTCGACGTTCGGGAACAGTTTCTTCTCGGCAAAGTAGGGGTCTTCCAGCGCAATACGCTCAAGTTCCATGGCCACGTCCAGCAGCGGATCCTGAACATTCAGTTCTTTCAGCACTTCGTGACAGCTCTCCCGCATCACAGTGGCACGGGGGTCGTAGTTTTTGTATACGCGGTGACCAAAGCCCATCAGGCGGAACGGATCGTTTTTATCTTTCGCCCGGTCAATAAACTCCGGAATACGGTCAACACTGCCGATCTCTTCCAGCATGTTCAGACATGCCTCGTTCGCACCGCCATGAGCCGGACCCCACAAGGAGGCAACACCCGCCGCAATACATGCGTAAGGGTTAGCACCCGACGAGCCTGCCAGGCGTACCGTCGACGTAGAAGCATTTTGCTCATGGTCGGCATGCAGTGTGAAGATGCGGTCCATGGCACGTTCAACCGCGGGGCTGATTTCGTATTCTTCTGCCGGTACCGAGAACATCATGTTCAGGAAGTTGGCCGCATAGCTTAAGTCATTACGCGGATACACGAATGGCTGACCAATATTGTACTTGTAGCACATTGCTACCAGCGTTGGCATCTTCGCAATTAAGCGGTGCGCGCTGCGCATCCGTTGTTCCGGATTAGAAACGTCCAAATCGCTATGATAGAACGAAGACATTGCGCCCACTGTACCGCACAGCATGGCCATAGGGTGGGCATCATTACGGAAGCCGTGGAAGAACATGTTGATTTGTTCGTGCAACATGGTGTGGCGGGTAATGGTAGACTTAAATTCTTCGTATTCTTCTTTAGAAGGTGCGTCACCGTGCAACAGCATGTGGCACACTTCCAGGTAATCTGCGTCGCGAGCCAACTCTTCAATTGGGAAGCCGCGGTGCAGCAGTACACCATTTGCGCCATCAATGTAGGTGATTGCTGATTCGCAAGATCCTGTCGCCATAAAGCCAGGGTCATAGGTGAAATACCCGTGGGCGCCCAGCGAACGGACGTCAATTACATCCTGTCCTTCAGTACCGGACAAGATCGGAAGTTCAATTTCCTTGTCGCCCGCTTTTAGAATGGCTTTCTGATCTGCCATAAATTGCTCTCCTCAGAATGGTTCTGTTTGCAGCGAATTCAGGGATTATTCCCCGACTCGTTGGGAAAAGTGGCGTATTTGTACTTTATTATGCACTTACAAGTCAATTTAAATGCACATTAGATGGATAAATACTCCGGATTATTAACACAAATAGCGCCAGCTTTTAACGTTCCATATACAAAGTTGTCGTAAAACTAATAAAAAATCATTTTCTTGCTGGTAACCTGCCAAGCGGGCAAACACCAGCCATCAGTGAAACCACTGACAAAGCGCAGTACCTGGTGGTGCGAAAACTGTGCTGATTATTAAAAAGCAGTAATTTACCAAACTGTTAGATACTTATGCGCGTAGGCATCCGACAAATGAGTCGCGTTTTTATACTGCAACTCGGGGTAATTCTGATCAATTTTAACCTATTTGCAGTGTGCGACCAGCCTTTGTGTTTAAAGCGTAAACTAACGCCCTAAAAAAGCACAAAAAATTGTAATTAGAGGATGCGCTGGATATACTCAGCCATACTTGAAAACACGGGAATATCACCTGTAAATCAAGTGATATATAATTCACAAATTGTTAACAACTCAGTGGATGAGGATTTTAACAGGTAACAAGCGAATGCACCCATACAGGACATAACAATATTGGGTGGTTCAACGTCCCTACGGATAAAACAGGCATAAATTGTGAAAAAGCAAAGACCAGTAAATTTAGAACTCAATACAATTAAATTTCCGCCTTCTGCTGTTTCATCAATTCTCCACCGTATTACCGGCGTCGCAATGTTCTTTGCATTGTTGTTCGTAATCTGGGCATGGGCTGTTTCGCTGGCTTCAGCGGAAGGCTTTGCCAGTGTCCAGGCTATGATGGATGGTATTATTGGAAAATTGATAGCAATCGGCACAGCTTCCGCGCTGACGTACCACATTCTTGGCGGCATCCGCCACGGCATCATGGACATGGGGTACTGGGAAGAACTGGAGTCAGGTAACCTGAGCGCCAAAGTCATTATCGGGCTTTGGATTGTTCTGACCATCGTATTGGGAGTGGCATTATGGTAACGAATCAGGCAAGTATCAGACGTAACGGCGTGCAGGATTATGTGTCGTTGCGCGCAACCGCGGTATTAATTGCAGCGTACACATTTTTCATGACGTGGTTTTTTATCACCACCGACAACATCACTTTTGCAGTCTGGCAGGACTTATTCTCTGGCCTTGCCATGAAAGTGTTTACCCTGGCAACGCTGATTGCTGTGATGATCCACGTTCGTATTGGCCTTTGGCAAGTATTAACCGATTACGTTAAGTCCGCCGCTCTGCGTGGCACTGTGCAATATGTACTGAATATTATTGCGTTCGTTTA
>JBPEWW010000248.1:0-3647 GCA_052032275.1 Alteromonas sp.
TTTTCTCTGGCAATACGACGAACCGCAGGGCTGGCCAGCACTTTACCCGGAATAGCCACAGGTGGCTCATAGGCACCATCCGGCCACTTATCATTGCCGCCCTCGGATGGCGAAGCGGACGCTGGTGCGGGTTGCTGCCCGGCGGACGCGGCAGAATCCGTGGCTGAATGGCTCTTGCCAGGCGCCGACGCGTCCCCTTCTGTGGCCAGCGCAAACAAGGGTTCGTGAACCCGGGCAATATCGCCCTGCTGGTAGTAGAGCTTGTGCACCGTACCTGCATGCTTGGCCGGAATTTCAACCACGGCCTTGTCAGTCATCACCTCGACTACTGGTTGATCTTCGGCTATCTCATCGCCTTCCTGGACGTGCCATTTAACAATCTCACATTCGACAATACCTTCACCAATATCAGGCAAAATAAAGTCTTCTGTCTGGCTGTTGCCAATAGCAGGAGTCGGTTGAGGTGCCTGCTTCTGCTCCGGTAGTTCAGACGCAGCCTCCTCGCTATCCTGCGGCTTCACATCACCGTCTACTTCCATAGCAAACAAGGGCTCATGAACCTTGGCAATATCGCCCACTTTATAGTGCAGCTTTTTAACCGTTCCTGAATGCATGGCCGGAATTTGTACCGTGGCCTTATCGGTCATTACTTCTGCGACAGGCTGGTCTTCTTCAATGTGATCGCCCTCAGCAATCAGCCACTCCAGCAACTCACACTCAACAATACCTTCGCCAATATCGGGCAAAATAAATTCTGTTGTCATGATGCCTTCCTTAATAGTTCAGCGTGCGTTTGATGGCTTCGTACGTTTTGTACTGATCCGGCATATATTCTTTCTCATGCGCCAATGGATACGGCGTATCTAAACCACACACGCGCGCAATAGGGGCTTCCAGATATAAGAAACAACGCTCCTGAATTGTTGCAGCAATTTCACTGGCAAACCCGCCCGTCATGGGCGCTTCGTGGTTAATTAACAGGCGGCCGGTTTTCATCACAGACTCAGCCACTGCTTCTGCGTCCCAGGGCAATATGCTGCGCAAATCAATGATTTCACAGGAGACACCGTCTTCCAGTGCCATTTCTGCAGCCTTTTGTAAAATTTCAATTTGTGCGCCCCAGCCAAGCAGCGTGATATCTGCACCTTCCTGAACCACATCCGCTTTACCTAACGGCAATTCATAATCATCTTCAGGTACATCAGAGACCGATGCACGATAAAGCCGCTTCGGCTCCATGAACAATACCGGATTTTTATCACGAATAGAGGCCAGCAGTAACCCTTTAGCCTCGTAAGGGTTGCGGGGAATAACGATTTTGAGCCCAGGACAGTGTGCAAAGAATGCTTCCGGTGACTGGCTGTGATACAGACCGCCCGCTATCCCGCCGCCGTACGGTGTACGGATGGTCAACGACCCCACATCAAACTGACCACCGGAGCGGTAGCGGAATTTCGCTGTTTCATTAACGATTTGATCGAACGCCGGAAAAATATAATCACCAAACTGTATTTCCGCCACGGGCACTGAGCCTTGTGAGGCCAAACCGTTCGCAAAACCAATAATTCCCTGCTCAGTCAGAGGGGTATTGAAGCAACGACCTTTGCCGAATTTCTCCTGAAGGTGACTGGTTGCACGGAAAACACCGCCGAAATGCCCCACGTCCTCACCAAACACCATGACGCGTTTATCACGCTCCATCTCTGTGATCAGCGCGTTATTAATTGCTTGCAGTAAATTCATTTTGGCCATTACTTCACTCTCCCTGAGGTTTTGGGATAGGCGTCGGGGTATTTACGGATATGTGCTTTAAGTTCGTCTACCTGCTCTTTGAGGTGCCACGGCACTTCGTCGTACACGTCAGTGACTATGTCGTCGATAGGACATACATCAATCTTTTCGGCTTCCTTCAAGGCCGCCAGTACATCCTGACGTGACTTTTCAATCAGCTTTTTGTTTGCAGCTTCGTCATACCAGCCTTTCTTTTCCAGCCATTTTGCCATGCGTTGAATGGGATCTTTTTCACGCCACTTGTCTTCTTCCTCACGAGAACGGTAACCCGTAGGATCATCTGACGTTGAGTGGGCGGCCAGACGGTAAGTCATGGCTTCAATCAGTACCGGACAGTTCTCGGCAAGCGCCAGCTCCCTGGCCTTCTGGGTTGCAGCATATACCGCTAGCGGATCGTTGCCATCGACACGAATAGTTTTTACCCCATAACCAATGCCACGTGACGCGATGCCATCGCCGGCGAATTGTTCTTCCGCGGGGGTTGAGATTGCATACCCGTTATTACGACAGAAAAAGATTACCGGGCAATTCAGCACCGCCGCCATATTCAGGCCGGCATGGAAGTCGCCTTCTGACGCAGCACCCTCTCCAAAGTAACAAATAGTCACAGCGTCGTTACCGGCCATTTTTTGCCCGTAAGCGTAGCCGGACGCCTGTGGGATCTGCGTGCCAAGCGGTGAGGAAATTGTCATGAAGTTCAGAGGTTTGTCACCATAGTGGATGGGCATCTGACGCCCCTTATTGGGGTCCGCTTTATTACTGAACATCTGGTTCATGAATTGTGAAGTGGTGTAACCCCGGTAGGCCAGCGCGCCCTGCTCCCGGTATTGCGACATGATCATATCGTTGTCTGACAAGGCAGCAGCACTGGCAACGGCTGCTGCCTCCTCACCGGTACTGGCAAGGTAAAAGCTGATACGTCCCTGGCGCTGGGCGCCAATCATGCGCTCATCCAATACCCGGATATATTCCATCGTGTCATAAATACGGGTGGCAGTGTCTTTATCCAGATCAGGCTCTTTGGCCTCTTTATGCAGGGAACCATCTGGTTGCAGAATTTGTAGCATCGGAATATCGATCAGGCCATTTTCAATAATGTGCACCTGATGTGTGGTTGATACCCGGGCAAGGTGATTTCGATCTTTCACAATCCATCCCTCTTATTGGTGATTGGTACAACTTGTACCTGATGCCCAATATCCTAGACCATGATGAAAACGAAGACCTTGCTAAATCATATCAATACCTGACACTGTAAAACCTTACATCCTACTTTTTTACTCTCAGGCGGGACACGCATCCTAATTTTAACAAAGTTAGGCCATTCTCGCTCACCGGCGTTTACAAAAAAGAAACGTTTTAGTGTAAATAGTGAACAATGGTATGTCAGAATCGCGCCCCTGCTCCGACCACTATCGTAACCCTATGTTTTGCAATTGAAATTAATGTAGTACCAAAGTCTAAATGTTACAAAATGTGTTCAAAATTTAATTTATTAAATCAATTTTATCGGCTGGGAAAGTGTGCTAGAAATAAAAACGCTGGGCAACTAACCAGTGCACATTAGTGGAAGATGTGGAAAAAAATAAACTGTCTGTGCTCAAAGAAGCCCAAGACAAAATATAACTACCAGGGGACCACGCTTAGTGGTTAATAATAATATGAGAAAATCGATATTAAGCACTGTCGTTGTCGCCGCATTAGCCGGCGCGACAGGAGCATCCTATGCTTATGACCAAAAAATTTCCGGTCATTCAGTAGAACAAAAAGATGCGTTTGAAGCCGCATTCAGTAAGAAAGCGCTAATCAATGACGCAATAAAGGTAGATCAGAACCGTATTCGCGTAATCATTCAG
>JBPEWW010000249.1:0-5540 GCA_052032275.1 Alteromonas sp.
CAACGGCTCCAGCTAAACAAAGCGAACCAAAGCAAAGTACACCCCCGCCTGAGGGACCGATGCCATCTTTCGAATTATTGGAACGTCCTGACAAGCATGAGAACCCTATCTCTCAGGAAGAGCTGGACATGGTGTCCCGGTTAGTTGAGGAAAAGCTGGCTGATTTTAATATCGAAGCGAGTGTAGTGGGGGTCTATCCTGGCCCGGTAATCACCCGCTTCGAGCTGGATCTGGCACCCGGCGTGAAAGTCAGCAAGATTACCGGTCTTTCCAAAGATCTTGCCCGGGCTATGTCGGCCATCTCCGTTCGCGTGGTAGAAGTCATCCCCGGCAAGTCTGTTATCGGACTGGAATTGCCGAATAAGAAACGTGAGATGGTGCGCTTAAGTGAGGTTATCAGCGGCGATACGTTCCAGTCTAATGCCTCTAACCTCACCATGGTGCTTGGCGCTGACATTTCCGGAAAGCCGGTAGTGGTTGATTTAGCCAAAATGCCGCACCTGTTAGTGGCGGGCACCACAGGCTCAGGTAAGTCAGTAGGCGTGAATGTCATGATTTTAAGCCTGCTGTACAAAAGTACGCCTGAAGATGTTCGCATGATAATGATTGACCCGAAAATGCTCGAGCTGTCGGTGTATGAGGGGATCCCGCACCTGCTTGCAGAGGTGGTGACCGACATGAAAGAGGCGGCCAATGCATTGCGCTGGTGTGTAGGCGAAATGGAGCGCCGGTACCGGTTGATGAGTGCACTGGGCGTGCGAAACCTGAAAGGTTACAACGCCAAGGTGATGAAAGCGAAGCAGGACGGCGAGCCCATTAAAGATCCGCTCTGGAAGTCAGAAGAGAGCATGGAAACTGAGGCGCCTGAACTGGAAAAACTGCCGAGCATTGTGGTGGTGGTTGACGAATTTGCCGACATGATGATGATTGTGGGCAAGAAAGTTGAAGAATTAATTGCCCGTATAGCACAGAAGGCGAGGGCAGCGGGTATCCACCTGATACTGGCTACCCAGCGTCCGTCTGTGGATGTGATAACCGGCCTGATTAAAGCCAATATTCCTACCCGGATTGCGTTTCAGGTATCCAGTAAAGTCGACTCGCGAACCATTCTCGATCAGCAGGGTGCTGAAGCACTGCTGGGTATGGGGGATATGCTGTACCTTCCTCCCGGAAGTCCGGTACCAACCCGGGTGCACGGCGCCTTTGTTGATGACCACGAAGTGCATGCGGTGGTAGCCGACTGGCAAAAACGTGGCAAGCCTGAATATATTGATGAAATACTGAATCCGGAATTGACTGCCGAGGTTCTGTTACCCGGTGAGCAGCCTGACAATGGCGATCAGGAGCTGGATGCATTTTATGACGAGGCTGTGGCATTCGTCACTGAAAGCCGTCGTGCCAGTGTGTCCAGTGTGCAACGTAAATTCCGAATTGGGTACAACCGAGCCGCCCGGTTGGTAGAGCAAATGGAATCAAGCGGTGTGGTAAGTCCCCAGGGCCATAACGGTAACCGGGAAGTCTTAGCTCCCGCCCCGCCAAGAGACTGAATTATGATGATGAAAAAATTTTCGGTCAGCATTTTATCTGTGCTGACACTCGCAATGCCGGTCGCTGCAGATGACACTGCCAAAGCCGATCTTAAAGCGCTGCTGGCTGATATGCAGCATTATTCCGCTGCGTTCACGCAGACGGTTACTGACGAGTCAGGCGAAGTGGTGCATGAAGCGACAGGCACACTGACGATGACCCGGCCAGATAAATTACGCTGGGAAACCCGGTTACCGGATGAAACACTGCTCATCGCCGATGGTGACGCGGTATGGAATATCGATACCTTTGTTGAGCAGGTGACTATCATCGACCAGGCCGCGGCCGTGGCTGATAATCCGGTGATCCTGCTGACGTCGCAGGACGCGCAGACCTGGCAACAGTTCAACGTCACGCAGGGTGATGAGAAGGCCCAGTTTGTGGTGCAGCCCGTGTCCAAAGACGGGCAGATCCGTTCGCTGTCGCTGCGCTTCGATGACAGTACGCTGCGTAGTTTATCTATGCATGACGCCCAGTCGCAAACCAGTCAACTGGTGTTCGATAACATCGACACGGCCACTGCACCGGCCATGACGCTGTTCGAGGTTAATGTGCCTGACACTTACATGATAGACGATCAGCGCTGATGAATGACGGCGAGCTATATGCGCCGCTGGCTGCACGTATGCGGCCGGCAACGTTAGATGAATACGCCGGGCAGCAGCACCTGGTCGGGCCCGGCAAACCGTTACGCAAAATGCTGGAAGCCGGCCATTGCCATTCGATGGTGTTATGGGGGCCACCGGGCACCGGCAAGACCACGCTGGCCGAACTGATTGCCAGTTATACCCATGCCAATGTGATTCGGCTGTCCGCGGTGACGTCCGGCGTAAAAGATGTCCGGGCGGCCATGGATAAAGCGGAAGCGGATGCAAAATATCAGCAACGCACCCTGCTGTTTATTGATGAAGTACACCGCTTCAATAAAAGCCAGCAGGATGCATTTTTGCCGTTTGTAGAATCGGGGACCGTGACGTTCGTCGGGGCGACCACAGAAAATCCGTCATTTGAACTGAACAACGCCTTGCTAAGCCGGGTGCGGGTGTATGTGCTGCAAAATCTGGATGCCACAGCGCTCAATACCACGCTTAACCGCGCGCTCAGTGACAACGAACGTGGCCTGGGCGCACGCAATCTTTCTTTGAGTGAAGATGCCCGGGCCGCGTTGCTGGACTTATGCAGCGGCGATGCCAGACGCCTGCTGACGTATCTTGAACTGGCCGCTGATTTTACCCAGGGCGACTGCGTCAGCCTGGCCGATGTGGAGCAGGCAGTGGGCGAAAAAGTTGCCGCCTATGACAATAAAGGCGATGCCTTTTATGATCTGATTTCGGCTTTTCACAAGTCGGTGCGGGGCTCGGATCCGGACGCCGCGCTGTACTGGTATGCCCGTATTCTGGAGGGCGGCGGCGATCCTCTGTATGTGGCGCGGCGGTTGCTGGCGATTGTTTCTGAAGATATTGGCAACGCTGATCCGCGGGCCATGCAACTGGCGCTTAACGCCTGGGATACCTTTCATCGGGTAGGGCCGGCAGAAGGCGAGCGGGCGATTGCGCAGGCCGCAGTGTATTGTGCACTGGCGGCGAAAAGTAATGCCGTGTACACCGCTTATAAGCAGGCCCGGGTGCTGGCCAGAAAGACCGGTGATTTGGGCGTGCCGATGCACTTGCGCAATGCACCGACCTCTTTGATGAAAGAGCTGGGGCACGGTGATGACTACCGGTACGCCCATGACGAACCTAATGCCTTTGCCGCCGGCGAACGGTATTTGCCTGAAGAGCTCAGTGGGACCCGCCTGTATCATCCCAATGAAAGAGGGCTGGAAAAGGCCCTGAAAGCAAAACGGGACTACCTGGACGGACTGAACGCGCACAGTAAGCGGGTCCGCAAATAAGATGAGCCAGGCGTTACTGTACACCTATATAGCACTGGGTGGTGCGCTGGGCGCCTGCTTGCGGTATTTCCTGAGCTCAGGTATCGATTCATGGTTTGGAAAAACTATGCCCTTTGGTACACTCACAGTAAATGTTATCGGCTCATTCAGTCTGGCGTTAGTGTACGGCTTTATAGAGCGGCAGGAGTTGGCTGAATCTCCCTACCGGGCATTAATCGGGGTGGGGTTGTTAGGCGCGTTTACCACGTTTTCAACGTTTTCTATTGAAACATTAACCTTGCTGGAAAATGGGCTTTGGACCAAAGCCGTTGCCAATATTTTATTAAATGTAACCGCCTGCCTGCTTGCAGCCTGGCTGGCTATTGAATTACTGAAAGGATAAGAAGAACCCTCCATGTTAGATCCCAAGTTTTTACGAAGCGATATTGACACTACAGCCGCTCGCCTGGCTACCCGTGGCTACTCTCTGGATGTTGAGGCGTTCTCCGCGCTGGAAGAAAAGCGTAAAGCGTTACAGGTGAAAACCCAGGAGCTGCAGAATGAACGCAATGTGCGCAGTAAGTCGATAGGCAAAGCCAAGGCACAGGGTGAAGACATTGCCCCGCTACTGGCTGAAGTGGGCAAGCTGGGTGATGAGCTGGACGCCGCCAAAGCGGAGTTGCAGCTGGTGCTGAACGAAATCAACAGCTACACCCAGGGGATCCCGAATTTACCTGATGAATCTGTGCCACAGGGTGAAAGTGAAGACGACAATGTTGAGATCAGTCGCTGGGGTACACCACGGACCTTCGATTTTGAAATCAAGGATCATGTCGATTTGGCTGAACAGCTGGATAAAGGGCTGGATTTTGAAGTCGCCACCAAGATTACCGGCAGCCGCTTTGTGGTGATGCGCGGTGCGATTGCCCGCTTAAACCGGGCCGTTGCACAGTTTATGCTGGACGTGCAAACGGGTGAAAATGGCTATCAGGAAATGTACGTGCCTTATCTGGTGAATCACGACAGCCTGTACGGCACCGGGCAGCTTCCTAAATTTGGTGAAGATCTGTTCCACACCAAGCCGGCGACCGAAGAAGGGCAGGGACTGAGTCTTATCCCTACTTCTGAGGTGCCGCTAACGAACATCGTGCGCGATGAGATTCTTAACGAGAAAGCACTCCCCCTCAAAATGACCGCCCACACCCCGTGTTTCCGCTCTGAAGCCGGCTCCTACGGGCGCGATACCCGGGGGCTCATCCGCCAGCATCAGTTTGACAAAGTGGAAATGGTGCAGGTTGTTAAACCGGCGGACAGCTTCAACGCGCTGGAAGATATGACTTCCCACGCTGAAAGTATACTGCAGAAGCTGGAACTGCCGTACCGCAAAGTCTTGCTGTGCACCGGAGATATGGGCTTTGGTGCATGCAAAACTTACGACCTTGAAGTCTGGCTGCCGGCCCAGAACACGTATCGGGAAATTTCCTCATGTTCAAACATGCTGGACTTCCAGGCCCGGCGTATGCAGGCGCGTTTCCGTAACCCGGAAACAAACAAACCGGAACTTGTGCATACCCTCAACGGATCAGGGCTGGCGGTAGGCCGTACCCTGGTGGCGATTCTAGAGAATTACCAACAAGCCGATGGCAGCATTGTTATACCTGATGCCCTGAAACCGTACATGGGTGGCATTGAGAGCATTCGGCCTCAGTCATAATTATTTCTGACAGCAAAAAGGAGGCAATGCGCCACCTTTTTTTATAAGCACTTTGCAGGCTTGGGCAGCCCTGCCAGTTTCGTAGCCTGCTTAGCCGGCCCCTTGGGGAACAGCCGCTGTAAATACCGGCTGTTGCCTTTCTCGGGGCCATGGGTGGCGGCGATGGCCTTTACCAGCGCCCGCATCGCCGGGCTGGTGTCATACTCCAGATAAAATTGACGAACGAAGCGTACGACTTCCCAGTGCGCATCTGTCAGGCTGATATTTTCCTGTTCGGCCAATACCGGGACCATAGCTTCCTGCCACTGGGTGTGATCCAGCAAGTAGCCGGCTTTGTCCGTGGCCACCGGCTGGCCATCAAACATA